>NZ_LLXS01000006.1:0-84926 GCF_001431585.1 Stenotrophomonas pictorum JCM 9942
CGGTTGGCCATGGCCGCATAGCTCTACTTCTCAGAACTCTGGTTAATGGGGGGATTACCTTCGGAACGAGCCTGCTTCTCATAGGTGCTGACTGGATAGGTGCTGTACCAACAGCACAGCGCCCCGCCGCGATGGGCGGGGCGCTGCGGCGGTCACGCCGCCTGGGGCTTGCTGCGCGACCAGATCAGGTCGTGCGTGCCGTCCTCGCCTTCGATCAGGCGGGCATAGACCGGAGCCGGGAACGAAGGATCGTCGAGGGTCACGGACTTGTATTCCCGCCCGGCCTCGCTGGTCTTGTTCCATGCCGCGCCGATGTCGTGGCCTGCGGCCTGGAGGCGGAAGTCGGGGGCGTTCTCGCTGCTGCCCTTGTCGTTGGGAACCAGCTTGACCTTGACGTTGAGCGTCAGGGTGCGCAGCGTGCCGGTGAAGCCGTCTTTGTCGGTGGTGAAGGTGCCGATGTTGGCCATGATGATTTCTCCTTTCGGTTGAACAAGGTTCGCGCCCATCGCGTCCTTGTTGTGATCCGGCCGGCGGGGGACGGGCTGGCTGCACCGCTTGCGGTCGAAACGCAGTGGAGAACCGGAAGGTGAAAAGAATTTGCTGCGCGAGGAAGCCGCGCAGCGGCGGGGAAATTGTTTTCGCCGGACGGTTGCAGCCATGAAGCCCGAGGCGCAGCCGCGCCCCCGCCAGGATTCACAACGAGACAAGGACGCCTTGGGCCGAACCGCTCCGAAAGGAGATAGGGCCGGCTCGCCCCCCCCCGCCCGAAGGCATCTCCGGCACGCCCCCTGACGCGGGCCAGGTCAACCACCCAACGACAAGCGAGAACGCCCTTGCCGCACCTTGCGGCGCAGGTCTTGAGGCGTGGCGTGGAAGCTCCATAGCGATGCCGGGCGGGTTGTCCGTGAACCGTCCTTCGTGACGTGATGGGCAGGAACCGCCAGCGTTGAGGACGGCACGCATCCGCACAACCTGCCGCAGCAAGCGCCAGCGTGTTTGCCAGCGTTGCGACCATCGCGGCGGGGCGCTGGCCAGGCCGATCCAGCGCAGCCGGTTCGGCCGCATCGAAGATGCACCAAGCATCGCGCGGCGGGGATAGCCTGCAAGGCTTTCCCCTGGAGGCAAGCGCAGCGCCGCAGGCGCGCAGGCGTGAGGGATTGAAGCCGAATGGCCGTGACGGCAAAGACGGCACGGGACGCAGCCCGAAAGCCCGGCGGCGCATAAGTGCCGCCACGCCCTGTTCTCGCCTCACGAACTGGCTCGAACGCTCTACAGGATGAAGCTGCCTTGGTCGGCGTAACCGTGCGGCTCAATCACCACCGCGGCCACTCGCGCCTGCACAGCACGCTTGCACGAGAATTCCTCTCCGCCATCCTGTATCCAAGCGCCGAGCCGACGTTCCAGCCAGCCGTGCGCGCACGCCGCGCCGTCATCCAGGCCGTCGTTGAAGTCGGCTTCGACCTGCTCATTGCGCGGGTCAAGCAGTACGTGGATCGCCAACTCGTCGCCGCTAATCGCGGCGACAGCCGCAGTTGCCGGCAGGCCGTCGAAGGTGAAGCGGTACAACCCGCGCACGCCGCCTCCGTTCGTCGGGTCGGCGCCGGCCCACCAGTCCTCGCCCGGGGACAACCCGAACAGGCGCTGTTCCAAGCCGGCGTTGATCGCCGCGACCATCAGGTTGCGCCATGCGTTCCAGCGCACGCCGCGCTGCTTGCGCAGCGGATAGGTCTTGAACGGCGAGTAGGAACGGTCCAGCTCTGGTAGCAAATGCAGGTCATCTGGTGCGTTGTAGCCCAACTGCCGCAACCGCTGGATCGCGCGTGCATTGCTCGGTTTGCTAGCCTCGGCAGTGGCGCGACCGCCGAGTGCGGCGCGCAGCGCCGCATGGGTTCTGAACCCGAGCGCGGCGGCTACGACCTCGCTCATATGCGCGGAACGGACGCCGCTCACGCGGCGCTCCGCCCGCTGTTTGAGATTGCGGACGGCGGCCTCGGAAACAAAATAGGTAGATGCAGACATGCCAAATTCCTCTGTACATGGCCGATGTCTGCCGATTACGCATCGACCGAAGGAATGGGCACGGTCAACGTAACGAATGAAGCGGTATAGAACGTCGTTTAACCCGGCAGCAGGTTCAGCTAGACGCGGCTGTACGCTCATCATAGCGACCGACTGCCGTGAAGCAAGTGCGCGGGAGGAATCCCGCGCCGCCCTGTCCCCGCCTGGCTGAAGGCGGCGACGGGGCGATTTTGTTTTGGACGTTGGAACCGGGCGCGGCCACCGCCGCGCCCGGATTTTGGAACAGCCCCCGGCTCAATGTGCCGGGGGCTGCCGCTGCTATTCCTTCGTCTCGATGAGCCACCACACGGCACGCGGCAAGGCGCGGCCCGTGATGGGATGAATGTCGGTGAGGTCGGCGCAGGCCATCCAGCCCGAGGGCGGGCGATAGCCGCGCACGTCGCCTTCACCATGCCAGCGGCGAGCGCGTACCGTGCCGGGGGCATAGGTCGCCGCCATGCGCGGGCGGCTGTTTGTGGTGCGGGTCATGTGGCTTCTCCTTCCAGCGAAGCGCCCCGGTCGAGGCCGGGGCGCTTGCCTTCGGTGCGGGTCAAGCGGCCAGCGCCTCGGCGGGTTCATCCGCCATTGCTTCGGCATCCTCCGGCGCGTCCTGCTCCGGGCCTTCTTCCTGCGCGGCCTCCTGCGGGTCTGCGGCCTTGAAGATGGCGGGCATCCAGCCCGTGCCATCGGCCAGCCGTTCCGCTTCGCTGGCAATGTCGGCCTTCTTGAGCTTCGCCAGCCGGTTGACCTGCTCGGGCGCGTACTCGCCCACGGCATCCAGAATCGCGGCCTTGGAAACGTGCTTGAAGTAGCCTTCTGCGGTCGGCTTCCACCATGCGGCCATGTCGAGGCCCACGGCCTGCGCTAGTTCCTCGCCGCGCTGGTGCGTCGTGGCGCGAGGCGTCACCACGTCTACCGTCGCGGCCACGCAAACCGCCAGCAGGCGCACCAGTTCGTCTTGCGAATTCACCAGCAGCGCGGCGAACAGTTCGGCGCTGTCCTCCGGCAAGGCTTCACCGGCCACCTGTTGCAGTTCGCGCAGCGCCACGGCGGCGGGCGATTCCGGCCAGTCCGGGGTCATGCCTTCCAGCCGGTCTTGCGCCGTAAGGCGCACGCCCAGCGGCAGGCCATCGCCGTAGGCGTCGGGCTGCAAGACGGTCTGCACCATGCCATGCACCAGCGCGGCCAGCGCGACGTGCGGATGCCGTGCGACTTCGATTTGCAGCGCGGCGGTGCGGTGGGCGCTCAACCGCTGCGCCAGCCGGTCGGACAGGCTCGCGGCCTTGGGCGCGTCGTCGTCCTCGCGCTCGTCGTTGGCGGCTTCGCCTTCGGTGCCGCCGAAACCGCGCCGCAGCTTGTCGAGCGTGCGCAGCGCCTTGGCCTCGGCCTCGCGCAGCAGGCCGCGATGAATGGCGGCCTCGCCGTTGCGGTCGATGGTGACGATGGCACCGGCCACGTCGCGCACCTCGGGCGCATAGCCTTGCAAGGCGTCCTCCGCGTCTTGCAGTTCCCCGATCACCTGATCGCGCCGCTGTTCCAGCTTCTCGGCCTTGGCCTCGTCCTCGGCGTCGCAGGCATCTTCCAGTTCGGCGTCGATCTTTTCGAGGCGGGTTTCCAGCGACGCGATGCGGCGGGCCTCGCGGGTCGTCGGCTCGCGGCGATGGCGCGGGGCGTTCTGGAACGCCTGCCGTTCCTCGTAGGCAAGATGCGGCACGGCCTCCACCCATGCCCAGCCCTCGGCGCGCACGTCTTCTGCCAGCGTTTCCAGCTTGTCGCGCACCAGCGCTTCCAGCACTCCGGTATCGGTGAGGTAGGTTCCGGCATCGCCTTCGGCGAACAGGTCGCGGCGGATGCCGCCGCCTGCCTGCCGGTAGGTGTCCAGCCCGACGAAGCGCACCAGCGCATGCGCGGCGTCGATTTCGCGCTCGGTCAGGCGCTCGCGCAGCTTGGACGGGCTGCGCTGCCATTCCGGCGCACCATAGAACGCGGCTTCCTGCGCGGCGTGGTCGTCGGTGATGGTCAAGGCCATCAACTGTTCCAGCGTCACGCCACCGGCCCGGTAGTCGGCCATCAGGCGCGGCGAGACGTTCGCCAGCTTCAAGCGGCGCTGCACCACCAGCGGGGACACGCCGAAGTCGGCGGCAATGTCCTCGATGGGTCGGCCTTCCTTGACCAGCGCGGCGAAGGCCGCGAACTGGTCGGCGGGGTGCATGTTCTCGCGCTGCACGTTCTCCGCGAGGCTGACGGTACGGGCCGAAGCATCGGGCACCAGCAGGCACGGCACTTCGTAGTCGGCGGGGATGCGCTTCTTCTTTGCCAGCAGCTTCAAGGCGGTCAGGCGGCGGTCGCCTGCGACGACTTCGTATTGCTCGCCATCGGCGGCGAGGATGACGATCAGGTTTTGCAGCAAGCCGATGCGGGCAATGCTCGCGGCCAGTTCGGGGATGGACTGGCGCGGGGTCGTGCGGACGTTGCGCTTGGAGCGGCGCGGCAGCAACTGCGAGAGGGGAACCAAGATCAGGTTCTTGGTCGGGTCGGCCACTTCCAGCGGTGCGGCGGCTTCGATGGCGACGGCTTCGGTTTTGAGTATGGCGTTCATGGTGATTTCTCCTAGCGGTTGGGATGCAGCAGCGAGAAAAGCGGCAAGGGCTGCTGCCTGCCCCTGCCGCGTGGGGATTCAGGCTTTCAACTGGCGCAGGCCATCGGCCAGCAGCCACAGGGCGCGGTTCAGGCGCACGCTTTGGTCAATGCCCTGCACGGGCCGGGTGGTCTGGCGGCGGCCATTCGCGGCGCGGGCGGACAGGCCGCCTTTGGTCAAGTTCTCCTGCGTGCGGTTGAACACGCTCCACAGGTCGCGGCGGTCGTCGTCATGGCGGCGCGGCATCAGGATTTGCGATTCCGTGATGGGCGCGGGCCTGTCCTCGTCGTACTTCAACGCCAGCGCAGCGCGGGCGAACACTTCCGATTCCCCGGCGTCGAGCGTGATGGCGCGCATGGCATCGCGGGATTCCTGCGCCCGGTCGAAACCGTGCAGGACTTCGTAAGCGCCTTCGATGACGTGCCCGGCTACGTCGCCCTTGTGGGGCACGCGCACGTCCGCCACGGTGTCGCCGCAGACAAGGCCATTGCTGCAGACGAAACGAAACATTCCGGCCAGCATCTGATAGCTGCTGGTGCCGTCATGGGAGTTCAGCAGGATGATTTCGTTGGCCTCGCGGCCGTTGATCTGGCTGGCGTGGCGCAGCCGGATCATGTGCTTGGTGTAGTCGCGACGGTCGTCGTGGCGCACGCGGGTTTGCGTCACCATGAAAGGCTCGAAGCCTTCCCCGCGCAGTTCTTGCAGTACGGTCGCGGTGGGGATGTAGCTGTACCGCTCGGAGCGGCTTTCGTGCGGTGCCTCCGCAAAGATGGACGGGGCCACGGCCCGGATTTGGTCGTCGGACAAGGGACGTTCCGAACGCAGCACCGGTGAACGGGAAGCGAAGCGGGATGCGAGTTGCATGGCATTTCTCCTGACAAAGAAAAAAGGGGTTGCTGTTCACCGCACACCGGATTCCTAGATTCGGAAGCCCAGCCTTTCGGCTGTTCGGTGCGGTCGGCACGAGGAACCCGGTTGGCCCTGTTGCCACCGTCTTTCCTGAGTTCATCGCCCGCGACGGTCAGGAGCGCGCGAACGGGTGCCGTCAAGGAGGCAAGCGCAGGGTTGGTGCGGCCCGCAGCGCAGCGAGGACACGGCCCTGCGCGCCTTGACGGCACACGGGCGCGGGCTACAGTCGCGGTGAAGGTGATGAGGTCAGGGGAGACGGCTGGACAAGGCAACGGCCATCCCACACGCCGACCGCACGGCAAGCGAAGCGCGCAGGCCCGAAGCTGGAAGCCGGGCCGGAGGCGTCAGCCGAGCGGAGCGAGGGGACGATGGAAGCCCGTCAGGGGCGAGACGCCGCAGGCGGCTCGATGCGCCACGCGCACGACAGCGCGACCGGCCATGTTTCTTGGCCGGGGACGCCCGGACTTCTAGGCCATCGGCCTCAGATCGCGTCAGAAGGTCACTTGCGCCACCAGCAGGGTGAACATATGATTCATATATGTTTCATATAAACCAAAGCTCATGGGCATAGTGAACATCGACGACGATCTGCACGATCAACTGCGCAAAGCAAGCGCCGTGTCGTGTCGGTCGATCAACGCGCAGGCGGCCTTCTGGATCAAGATCGGCATACTGTGCGAAATGAATCCGACGCAGAGCTTCAACGAGATCGTTGCTCGTGAACTGCGGGCCGCAGGCGTTGTGGCACAACCTGTCAAGATGGGATCGGCATGACCAAGCGACCGGAAGAAATCGCGCTTCTGGCAGATTCGGGCCAGTTGTTGGCGCAGGTGTTCGGCCATCTCGATCGGTTGGATCTGATCGGCATGTCCACCATGCAGATCAACGATCTGGTAGATGGCCTCATCGTCCATGAACTCAATGCACGTCCAGCCAGCAAAGGCCAGTACGGCTACGCCTATGCGCTCAACGCCTCCCGCAACAACGTGGTCTGCCACGGTGTGCCTTCCGCTGCGGACATCCTGCAAGATGGGGACATCGTGAACTTCGACATCACGCTGGAGAAGAATGGCTACATCGCCGATTCCAGCAAGACCTATCTGGTGGGCGAGGTGGCGCTACCGGCCAGGCGGCTCGTGCAGACGGCCTATGAGGCGATGTGGAAAGGCATTCAAGCCGTCCGCCCAGGTGCCACGCTCGGTGACGTGGGGCATGCCATCGAGCGGCACGCCCGCAGGAATGGATATTCGGTGGTCAGAGAGTATTGCGGCCACGGCATCGGCCGTGAAATGCACGAGGAGCCCCAGGTGCTGCACTGGGGCAAGCCACGAACCGGCTTGGTATTGCGCGAAGGCATGGTGTTCACCATAGAGCCTATGGTGAATCAAGGCCGGCGGGCCGTTCGGACGGAAGACGATGGCTGGACGGTCGTCACGTGCGACGGGCAACTGTCCGCTCAGTTTGAGCACACTGTGGCCGTCACCGCGAGCGGTATGCGAGTCTTGACCTTGCGCTCTGGCGAGAAGAAGCCGCATTGAGCTAAGCTAGTGGATAGGAGCGCCTTGCGGCGCTCCAAGGGCCAGGTCAGACAGCGATCCGCCCGGCCAGCCGCGCATCGCGCGCATAGGCGCTCAACCGCTTCTCGGCGCGGAACGACAGGTCACGCTCGATCGCAGGCCCAGCCAGCCGCGCACCGTCGCCAGCTCGCCCAGGCTGACCCAGCCGATTTCCGGCTCTCCCAGGCCCGGGTCGCAAAGACCGAAGGCGCGGTCGTGGTCGTCGGGATCAATCTCGGTCAGCAGCCAGGTCGCGCCGGCGTCCGGCGTGAACAGCTTGACCACGGGCGCCGGATCGAAGTCCGCGTTCTCCAAGGATGCGCGGCCGTTGGCCAGCAGCACGATGCGCTGCTCGTCAGTGATGAGTGCGTTGTTCATGGTGAACTCCTGAAAGGATGCCGGGCGGAATTGCCCGACCCTTCCGGGGCACGGCGCAGCGCAAGCAGTCAGGGGTCAACGACGGCCGCCAGGCCGCAAGCGCCATCGGCGCGCAGCCCTTGACGGCGAGCACGCCGTGGCACGATGAAGGGAACAGCAAGACCGCCTCCCTCACACCTCCGCGCACCCCAGTTTTTGACAAGTGCGCAGCACGCGCAGGCCCGCGAGGGCCGGAGTCGCGCCACCAGGCGCAGCAAAAAGGGGGCCGAAGCCCCCTCGGTCAGATCAGGCCGCGTTCGGCGAAGGACATGGTGCTGCCGCCCGCCACGACGATGTGATCCAGCGTGCGGACATCCACCAACGCCAGCGCCTCCTTGAGTCGCTGGGTCAACACCTTGTCGGCGCCGCTCGGCTCGGGATTTCCGCTCGGGTGGTTGTGCGAAACGATGACCGCCGCCGCATTGAGCCGCAGCGCCTCCTTGACCAACTCGCGCGGATACACCGATGCGCTGTCGATGGTGCCGCGGAACATCTCCGCGTACTCGATCAGGCGATGCTGCGTATCGAGGAACAGCACCGCGAACACTTCGTGCTCGAAGCCAGCCAGCTTGGCGCGCAGGTACTCCTTGACTGCCGCCGGCGAACTGAACGAGGTACCGCGCTGCATCTTGTGCTCGATGGCCTGGCGCGCGGCCTCCAGAATCTGGTCTGCCGTCGCCAGCAGGTAGCGGCCTTGTGCATCGCGCACCATCAGCGAGGCATCGAACGAGGAAAAGGACAGTTGCGACATGATCGCGCTCCGGTTGCTCGGGCGGAATTGCCCGGAACCGTGGCCAGCACGGCGCAGCGCAAGCAGTCAGGGGTCGCAGACGGCCGCCAGGACGCAAGCGCGCACAAGCGCGCGCCGCCCTTGACGGCGAGAACGCCGTGATACGGTGAAGGGAACAGCAAGACCGCCCCACTCCCTCGCACCCCGGCCCTTGGCAAGCGGAGCGCGCAGGCCCGCCAGGGCGGAGGCGCCAAGGATCAAAGCCGGATGGCCGCGACTCGGCACGAGGCGTGGGGACAGCCCGCGAACCCGACGGCGAAACGCCAGAACGCGCGACAGGGGCTTAGTCGAGCCCCGGCAGGAGGCCATTCTTCACTGCGCAGTAAAAATTGCCATTTGGCCGAATATTCGGTAAGGTACCCATATTTACTGAACAGCAAACGAGCCACCACTGCCCGCATGTTTGAGTCCAGCCTGACCGAACAACAGTTGATTGCGCGCTTCCTTGACGCCCTGCGGGAGCTTCCGGAGGTGGAGGCCGACTTCGACCATTGGGAACCCGTCGGCACGCACGATGACCGTGGGTACGATGCTCAGGTCGATCTGCACGTCGCCGGCAAGTCCTTCGTCCTACTGCTTGAAGCCAAGAAGGCCGTCTTTCCCCGAGATGTGCGCCAGGTGATCTGGCAGCTTCGGGCGGCGAGCCACGAGAGGCCTGCTGGGCACGGGGAAAAGCCTTTGTCGTTCCTCGTCGCCGAATCCATCTCCCCAGGCGCGAAGGAACTACTCCGAAGTGAGCGCGTCGGCTACTACGACAGCGGCGGTAGCCTGTACTTGCCTGCGCCAGGTGCATACCTCTATATCGACAAACCGCCACCCAAGGCCCTGGCGAAGTCGGTGCGCACGCTGTTTACCGGACGGCGCGCCCAAGTGCTTCACGCCCTGTTGGTCCAGCATCAAAGCTGGTTCGGCGTCACCGAGTTGGCACAGCAAGCCATGGTGTCGCCCGCCACCGCCTCGCAAGTGCTGACCGAGTTGGAACGCTTTGACTGGCTGGAAGCGCGTGGGCAGGGTCCGAGCAAGGAGCGCTACCTACGGGAGCCGGCAGCCTTGCTGGACGCATGGGCCAAGGAACTTGCAACTATCCGTCAGCCGACCCTGCGCCGGTACTACGTGCCAGGCGCGAAGGCCGATACGCTGATGGCGCAAATCGGCCAAGTCTTCGACGCGCACGACGTCCAGTACGCAGTCAGCCACGAGGCCGCCGCGCAGCGCTATGCACCATTCCTTTCCAGCGTCTCCCAGGTTCGTATGCGGGTGCTAATCGGTGCGAGCGCCGATGCCTCGATCGGCGACCTCGATGCGCGCGTCGTCAACGAAGGCGCCAACTTGGCCGTCATCGAGGCCAAGTCGCCGGGAGAACTGCTGTTTCGCGAGAAGGTCGATGGCCTGTGGCTGGCGAGCCCCATTCAAATCTATCTCGACCTGTTGCGCGGCGAAGGCCGCTCCAAGGAAATGGCCGGACACTTCCGCAAGGAAAGGATCGGCTTCTGATGGCCAAGCCTGCAACGTTCGACGGCTACAGCGACCAATACACGGCGGACTGCGAGCGTGTCCTTGTAACGCTGCTGCGCGGTCTCGGGCCGTGGAAGGATTCGGTCTACCTGGTCGGCGGGCTCACGCCGCGGTATCTCGTCGCCGCGCGACCGCCTGTGGTGCCGGCGCACGCAGGCACGCTGGACGTTGACATCGTAATCGACCTGCAGATCCTGGCCGACACCGAGGCGTATCACACGCTGGAGGACAACCTCAAAAAGATGGGCTTCGAACGCGCCGAAAACGACGTGGGGAAGAAGCTCTCGTGGCGTTGGCAGACCCGCACCGAACATGGCGCGCTGATGGTGCTGGAACTGCTCGCGGACGCGCCGGACATCGCCGGCGGCAAGGTGCAACCGCTGCCGACCGAAGGCACGATCTCAGCCTTGAACATACCGCATTCGTCCATCGTCTTCGACCTGCACCAGATCACCGAAATCCAGGCCGAGTTGCTGGGTGGCAACGGCGTCGCTACCGAGAAGATCAAGCATGCCAGCCTTGTCAGCTTCACCTGCTTGAAGTCCTTCGCGTTCGACCAGCGTTTCGAGCGCAAGGATGCGCACGATCTGATTTATTGCATCGAGCACGCACCCGAAGGCATGGACGCTGTAGCCGAAGCCTTCCATAACGAGCGAAGTGGCAAACATGGCGCCGTCATCGAGGCTGCGCTGACGATCCTGCGCAGCCGTTTCACGAGCGACGATAAGACCGAGGGCTATCGCAAGGATGGCCCGGTGTCGGTTGCCAAATTCGAGCTGGGCGAAGGCGATGAATCTGAGCAGCGCGAAGCGCGGGCGTTGCGGCAGCGGCAGGCCAGCGACGTAATCGAACAACTCCTTGCGCGGATCGAATAAGGGGTGCACATGGCGATCAAAGCAATCTTCGTAGGCATCAACAAGCACCTCGATAGCTCCATACCCGAATTGAGCGGAGCGCGCCGTGACGCCACTGCGTTGTGGGCATTGTTCACCGACACGGTCGAAGGTCTGAGTGCCCGTCTACTGGTGGACGAAGCCGCGACACACGCGGAAGTTTCGGATTCCATGCTCGGCACCTTGGCCGCCGCGAGCGCGGATGACGTGGTGGTCATCGCGTTCGCTGGGCATGGTTCTCCAGACGGCAATCTGGTGTTGTTCGACACGGACGCCAGCGACCTCGCAGGAACAGCCTTGTCGATGGCTGGCTTGGCGGATACCTTCAAGACGACGAAGGCCCGCGCGGTCCTGTGCATTCTCGATTGCTGTTTCAGCGGCCAGGCGCCCGCGCGCGTGCTGGAGACAGCAGCGCGTCCACGCAATGCATTCGCGCTCACCGGCATCTACGGAGAGGGGCGCATCCTCCTAGCCGCCTGCGCAACCAACGAATCAGCATGGGAACAACCGGGCACCGGGCACGGGCTGCTCACCCACGCCGTGATCGAGGCCTTGACTGGCGCAGCAGGCGAATCAGTCAGCTTTCCTGAGATCGCAGGAGAGATCATCCGGCTCGCGCGCGTCGAAGCGGAGCGCATCAGCGTCACGCAAACGCCCGTGTTCCTGGGCAGCGTGCGGGGTGGACTGACGTTCCCGACGCTCAAGCGCGGCGACAACTACGCCGCGGCCTTCCCCGCAAGAGCCGTGCAGCAGATGTCGGGACCGTTCGCGGAGTTTTCTGCCCACGGCTTCCCTCCAGAGATTGTCGAGAAGTGGGCAGCGGATTTCCCGCAAGGCCTCAACGCGTTGCAACTCAGGGCGGTCAACGAGTTCGGCGTGCTCGGTGGCAACTCTCTCTTGGTCGTCGCGCCCACAAGCTCCGGCAAGACATTGATCGGCGAAGTGGCGGCGATTCAAGCCGTCACCTCCGGCAAGAAGGCGGCGTTCCTATTACCCTACCGCGCACTGGTCAACGAAAAGTTCGAGGAGTTCACCGAGCGTTATGCGGCCGCCGGTTTGCGTGTGGCCCGTTGCAGCGGAGACGCTACCGATGGCATCGGACCCGTCCTGGCCGGACGCTACGACTTGGGATTCTTCACCTACGAAACCTTCCTCAACCTCGCACTCGGCTCCCCTCGCCTTCTGAATCAACTCGGTCTCGTCGTGCTGGACGAAGGGCAGTTCATCACCGACCCGCAGCGCGGCATCACGGTTGAACTGATCTTCTCGCTGCTCTTGCGGGCGCGCCAACGAGGCATCGAGCCACAGCTCGTAATCCTCTCGGCGGTCATCGGCAATCTGAACAGCTTTGACCGCTGGCTCGGCGTTCCTCTCCTACTGTCGCGCGAGCGGCCTGTGCCGCTGGTCGAAGGCGTGCTCGACCGGCGCGGTACATTCCAGCACATCGATACCGATGGGAGCACGAAGACCGAGGCCTTGCTGCCTTCACACCGCATCGTGCAACGCCGGGACAAGCCCAGTTCCCAGGACGTGATCGTGCCTCTGGCACAACAACTGGTGGGACAGGGCGAGAAGCTGTTGATCTTCCGTAACATGCGCGGTCCGGCCCAAGGTTGCGCGAAGTACCTTGCCAAGGAACTGGGTCTGCCACCGGCTACCGCCATCCTCGACGTTCTGCCGACCCAGGACCTGACCGGCGCCTCACAGGACTTGCGGGAATGCCTAGCCGGCGGCACCGCTTTTCACAACACCAACTTGCTGCGCGCAGAGCGCGAGGCGGTCGAGAAGGGGTATCGCAGCGCCACGGGTGGTATTCACGCACTTGTCGCCACGACGACCTTGGCGGCCGGCATCAACACCCCGGCATCGACGGTCGTGCTCGCCGAGAACGAATTCGTCGGTGAAGATGGCCGACAGTTCACCGTGGCCGAGTACAAGAACATGGCGGGTCGTGCCGGCCGGCTGGGCTTCAACGAGACTGGCAAGGCAATCATCTTGGCGAATACGCCGATGGAACGTGCGCAGCTTTTTCAGCGCTACGTGCTCGGCGTACCCGAGGACGTGAAGTCCTCCTTCCAGCAGCGCGACCTGCCGACATGGGCATTGCGCCTGCTTAGTCAAGTGCGCGGCGTTCGCGCCGATGAGATCCCGGGGTTGCTGGTCAATACGTTCGGAGGATATTCGGCGTCGCGTGCGAATCCGCAATGGGTCGCGATGGTGGAGCGAGACGTGACCACGCTGGTCGATCGCCTCCTGCAGGCGGGACTAGCCGAGCGCGAAGGCAATCTCATTCACTTGACGCTGCTTGGCCGTGCCTGCGGTTCTTCGTCCTTGTCATTCGAGTCGAGCTTGCGCCTAGTCGAGTTGATGGGACGCCTGAATGTGGCGCAGACGCCGCCCAGTCACATCTTGGCAATGGTGCAGGTGTTGGATGAACTGGACGCCATCTACACGCCGGTCATGAAGAAAGGCCAGTCAGAGAGTGTGCGCGCTGGCGAGGTAGCGCAGCGCTTCGGGCATCAAATGCCTCAAATGCTGCAACGGTATTGCCGCGACCAGATCGAGTTCTGGGCTCGCTGCAAGCGAGCTGCGCTGCTGTATGACTGGATTGAGGGAACGCCCGTTGACGTACTGGAGAAGCACTACTCCACGACCCCATTTGGCGGTGCCATCGGATACGGCAACATCATCGGCATCGCCGATGCGACGCGCTTTCACTTGCGCTCCGCGCATCAGATTCTCGCGGCACTCTTCCCCGATCAGCCCGATTTCCTCAAGAGCTTGGACGAGATTCTTCAGCGGCTCGAATTCGGGTTGCCCTCCACCGCCCTGCTCCTCACGAGAGTCTCGGTGCGGCTGACGCGGGGCCAATGCCTGGCACTGTTGTCCATCGGTGTCCACAACGCGGACGGCCTGGAGAACCTGGACGATGATCGGCTGCGCCGCTGCGTCGGAGCAGGCACGGCCGCACTATTGCGCTCTCAGAGTAACGTGCTGGCGATGCTGGATGAACAGGGAGGAGACGAGTGATTCTGACCGATAACGAAACCAAAGTCGATCTGCTGAACAACGAGGCGATTGCCAGCACGATCATCGAGCTGCTTCGTGCTAAGCCCGACCATCCAGTGACGATCGGCGTGCACGGCGACTGGGGTGCGGGTAAGTCCAGCGTGCTCGAGATGATCGAGGCCGGCTTCGCTGACCAGGACGATGTCCTGTGCCTCAAGTTCAATGGATGGCGCTTCCAGGGCTTCGAGGATGCGAAGATCGCCTTGATCGAGGGGATCGTTACGGGCTTGGTCGAGAAACGTCCAGCCCTAAAGAAGGCGGCAGTAGCCGTCAAGGATGTCTTCCGTCGCATCGATTGGCTGAAGGTCGCCAAGCGGGCCGGTGGCTTGGCGCTAACCGCATTTACAGGCATTCCGACGCCCGAACAAATCGGAGCCATCGTCGGCTCGCTCGAAGCGTTGATGGCAGACCCTTCCAAGCTCGTCACTAAAGAAAACCTCTCGACAGCCATCGACGAGGTGAAGGCCGTGTTGAAGCCGGGTGAGTCCAAGAATGTGCCGGAGGAAGTGGAGGCTTTCCGAAAGGCGTTCGACCAGCTTTTGAAAGATGCAGGTATCAAACAGCTCGTTGTCCTGATTGACGACCTCGATCGCTGCCTGCCCGACACAGCCATTGAAACCCTCGAAGCGATCCGGCTGTTCGTGTTCACTGCACAGACGGCATTCGTCGTCGCAGCCGACGAGGCGATGATCGAATACGCGGTGCGCAAGCACTTTCCCGATCTACCCGACAGCACCGGACCGAGAGACTACGCCCGCAACTACCTCGAAAAGCTCATCCAGGTTCCGTTCCGCATTCCGGCCTTGGGAGAGACCGAGACGCGAATCTACGTGACGTTGTTGCTGGCTGGCGCCGAGGTCGGCGAGAACAACGCGGACTATGAAAAGCTGATCGCCGTGGCACGGGAGAATCTGAAACGGCCTTGGACCAGCGGTGGTCTGGATGCCGCGACGGTCAAGACAGCGCTCGGCAAGCAGGCCGAGAAGGCGAACAATGCACTTGCACTCAGCGACCAGATCGGCCCCATCCTGGCGAGCGGAACCAAGGGCAACCCGCGCCAGATCAAGCGCTTCCTCAACACGCTGTTGTTGCGCGAGCGCACCGCGAACGCGCGCGGTTTTGGCGACGACATCAAACTACCCGTGCTCGCGAAGTTGATGCTCGCGGAACGCTTCATCCCAAGGTTGTTCGAGCAAATTGCGTTCGTTGCGGCAATCCATCCGCAAGGCCTGTGCGAAGACCTTGAAGCACTGGAGAAAAGCCTTGCGATAGCTAACGATAAAGATGGTGAGCCCAAGGGGCAGAAAGCCGCCGAGCCCGCCCCTGCATCCGACAACGCCGTGTTGACTGAGTGGAAGGCGTCGGAGACGGTACGCGACTGGTCGCGCCTCTCGCCGAAGCTGTCTGGACTCGATCTGCGCCCCTACCTGTTCGTGACAAAAGACAAGAAGGATTACTTCGGCCCGGTGTCGGTGTTGGGTCACTTGGCTGGCGTGGTCGAGAAGCTGTTCGGCGGCAAGATGACCGTCCAAGGCTACGAAGCCGAATTGAAGCAACTCGTGCAACCCGAAGCCGAGAAGGTGTTCGAGGCTGTGCGCAGCAAGATCATGGGCACGGGCGCTTTCGACACCAGACCGGCAGGTGTCAATGGTCTCGCCGTCCTTGTGAGGGCGCAGCCCGGCCTCCAGAGCCGGTTGATGGACTTCCTGGAGGCACTGCCAAGTGGCAAGTGCGGGCCTTGGGTCGTCAGCGGCTGGCAAGGCGTCATCAAAGACACCGAATGCGCGACTCGCCTGACGAAGCTGCTCGGAGACTGGAGCAAAGTCACCGGCAATCCCGGCCTCAAAGCCAGCGCCGAAGCGGCACTCAAGGATATGAAGGGAGGGCGCTGATGGGAACCTCGACAGCTTACGGTGGCCCAGGCGGCGGGACACCACTCGTCCCGTCATGGCTGGGCGACGCAGGTGGCGGTGGTGCCCCTGCCGCCCCTCCGGGCGATAGTGCAGGCCCTGACGGCCAGCCGCCTGCGGACGGCACCGCGCCACCGGCGCCGCCGAATCGCCCGCCTATTCCCAAGACAGCGGACCCGCAACGCTTCTCTGGCGCGCGCAACAGCTTCACTCGATTTGCCGGCTCCGGCGGCAGCGATCGAGCCAGTCTGGGCCGAGCCGTCTCCAGATACGTCTCAACGTCCGCCGGGGGCTCGCGCCAAGCTGCCCAACGCATGGGTGCATCTCGGGGAGCGGGCGCGCGGCTCCTTGGCTTCTTGGCCGATGCGCAAGCGCGGGGGGTGCGTGAGGCCTTGCGCGCCCTGGATCTGGAATCATTGGCAGGCCGCCCGATCACTGAGATTTTCGTGGGCCTGGCCGACTACGTCTGCCCAGGTGCGGGCACGGTTGATGAAGGCATTGCCCGCGAGGCTTACATCGAAACCATCGTTGAACTGGCGAGCGAAGGACTCACCGATCTGACCACGTTTACCCCCGATCAAATGCAGACGGTATTCGAGCTGTATGCCACCCATGCGATCGAGGCGCGCATCTGCAACGACATCGGAACCAAAGCCGTAACCATGCCAACCGATGCGCAGGCTGCGCATCGCGTCGAGCAACAGTTGCGCGACTTCATCCGAGGCGGAGTGAGCGATGCACTGACGCGAGCACGGGCGGAGACACCCAATCTCACTCCAGAACGGATTCAAGGCTTCGTGGACGCTGTGTACGAGTCCGCATTTGCAATCTTGCAGACCCTCGGCGACGCAGAGGCCAATCAATGAAGCGACAACTCCTGGCGGGCCGCTTTGGCCCAGACGACCGCTTTGATGTGACGGCGGGCGTCGATGAACAGACGACTTACCTGCAACTCGTCGCTGGCGAGAAATCCTTAGACCACGGTATCGGAGGCGCGCTCACGAGTCTGAAGAAGATCGGCGTGTTTCCTTCGGAAATCGGCATCGACCTGATGGTACTGGCCGCCCATGTCCATGCGGCCGATACTCGCATCTCTCGCACTGAACAGTCCCAAGATTCGTGGACGCGCGAGATACGGTTGGTCGTGCCGGTCAGCGACCCGGCTCGCTGGAGCGCAGCAGCGCCTATCCTCAAGAAGTCTCTGGACTTCTTGACGGGCGATCGCTGGACGATCGGCTTCAGGGCACGTCCAGATCGATTCGCGGCAATCGCCCAAGCGGCGCCCCCGAGTTTGATCGCTCCTCCCTTCGATTCCGTCAGTCTGTTCTCGGGTGGACTGGATAGCTTGATCGGAGCCATCGACCTGTTGGAAGACGACGCCACTCCCCTCCTGGTCAGTCACTTCGGTGAAGGTGCAATCAGCGACGCGCAGGGCAAGCTGTTCACTGATTTGAGAAAGCACTACGCAAAGTCCTCTTTTGAGCGGCTGCGTGTAGGCATGACCTTCAAGAAGGGCCTGGTGGCGGATGTTGGTTCCGAGGACAGCACGCGTGGCAGGTCGTTCCTGTTCTTCGCACTCGGCGTGTTTGCGGGCACTGGACTTGGGCACCGTTTCGTCCTGCGCGTCCCCGAGAATGGGCTGATCGCGCTGAATGTGCCTTTGGACCCCCTGCGGTTGGGGTCAAACAGTACCCGCACCACGCACCCGTACTACATGGCAAGGTGGAACGACCTGCTTGTCGCACTCAACATAGATGGAGAGGTTCGAAACCCGTACTGGGACAAGACGAAGGGCGAGATGGCCGCAGCTTGCCGCAACTCAACCCTCTTGAAAGAGTTGGTGACGGATTCGTTGTCGTGCTCATCCCCCGCCAAAGCACGATGGCTCGGACATGGCATTGAGCACTGTGGCTATTGCTTGCCATGTCTGATCCGCCGCGCGGCGTTGATGGCGGCATGGGGTACTGGATACGACCCGACAACGTACACCGTTCCCGATCTTCATGCGCAGCCCTTGGACACGCGCCAAGCGACCGGAGTACAGGTCAGGTCGTTTCAGTACGCGATCGAGCGCTTGAGAGGCAAGCCGCAGCTCGCGAACCTCTTAATCCACAAGCCTGGCTCGCTTGCGGATGAAGCCGCGCACCTAGATCAGCTTGCCGATGTTTACCGGCGTGGCCTCGGCGAAGTCGCACGGCTCATCGACGGTGCCGAGGCGAGACCGAGTTGACGAGGATGCGCGCGTGATCGCCACTGCGGGGCTCGTGGACTTCCACTGCCATCTTGACCTCTACCCGAACCATGCCGCGGCGGTCCAAGACGCGGAGGCATCCGGCGTGTTCACTCTGACGGTGACGACGACACCTCGCGCCTGGCCTCGCAATCACGAACTAGCGCAGCGCACGAAGCATGTTCGCGCGGCACTAGGGCTGCATCCGCAATTGGTCGCGGAACGTGAAAGCGAGATCGAGCTATGGGATCAATACCTTGGGGAGACACGCTATATCGGCGAAGTCGGGTTGGACGCCGGCCCCCGGTACTTCAAGTCGCTCGATGCGCAGAAGCGAGTGTTCCAGCACGTGTTGCAGCGCTGCGCGCAGGCCGGTGACAAAATTATCACAGTCCACAGCATTAGATCGGCCAAGGCGGTACTCGATCTTGTCGAGGCACATCTACCGCCCGAGCGCGGAAAAATCGTTCTCCACTGGTTCACGGGAACAAAGAGCGAGGCGAATCGCGCGTTGGAGTTGGGCTGCTACTTCTCGATCAATGCGGGAATGCTGGGCAACGAGAGGCACGCACCGATGGTGCAGGCTATCCCTCTAGATCGGATGCTGACGGAAACCGATGGCCCCTTCACTCGCACTGGCGATAGACCTTCGCAGCCAAGCGATGTAGCGAGCGTCGTCGAGGAACTGGGGCGGTTGCATAGGCTACCTGCGAGCGACGTGGCCAGTCTCATTCGTGACAACCTACGAGCGATTCTCGTATAGCTGGAGGTGGAACACTCCGAGGAGAAAAACCCAAAGCTATCGGCATATATTTCCAACCCGAAGAGTGGTCCATGCCCGACATTCCCATTGCCGACGCTCTGTTCTCCGCTCTCCTCAGTCGTGACGCGGATGCACTCGATGCGATCGAGGCAAATCACGCCGCCGAATGCGCATTCATTCGCACTGTCATCTGCACCGATGCTTCGGGTGCCGTTGACTTAGACCTCGGGCTCAGCGTGTCCTCCAGCGACTACGTGACCTCGTTTTTTGAAGGGCCGCGTGCGTTCTTCATGTCGGCCGGAACCAGCGTCCATGCCCGTCTCACAGGTGGTAGGTCGAACGTGCTGATCGACTTCTCTCTCAGCTTCGACTCGAATTTCGCAGAGAAGCTGCGTGCAGTCATCGCCGGCGAGAACATTCAGCGGGCTGATCGCGATAGGGTCATCGAAATTCTCATGCTGAAGGCTCGAAACCGCCATGTGCAGTTCGATGTGATGCCGTTTCTCATCGAGAACACGCGCATGGCCCGTAACGAGCCCTCAAACGAGCGCCCCCTGAATACGCTGATCGCTTTCCGCATGCTCGACCACCTGAATTGGCATGCCTTTCAGGATGATCCCAGCCGCTTCGCTTTCGATGCTTCATACGAGGACCTGAAAGCCCTGCTCCGGCCCGATGCCGAAGCCTTCCTGGCGGAGTTTCAAGCCAGTGAGCATATCGATCATCACGAAGCAAAGAGCGCTGGAGCGCAGGCGCTGCTACTGCGGTTCGCTCGACTTTGGCATGAGGAACGCAAACGGGACAAGAATCGCATCCTGCGTGAATTGCTCCGTTTCAGCATCCATAAACTAGGGTCGATCCCGCTTACCGAATTGCGGCTGATCTGGAGTAGCATGACCTCTAGCCAGGGATCGCCATTCTTCGGCCCCATCATGGGCAGTTCCCCTGAGATGTTGCAGAAGATTCGCGGCATGGCCTGGGACATGACATTGCTCCGCGTTATGGAGCAAATCGCCACAGCTAGCCAGGCCGGCTCCTTCTTCATCCCCTATTTCGTGTCAATGGATCGCCGCTGGCGCCATCTCCTTAGCTTAAATCCTGTGAGGTTGATGCTGATCGACGACGCGCATCGACGCGTGCTTTTCGCACGGACCGATGAACTAGAGTTCCAGCGCGTGCTGGGAGAGTGCATGCAGACCGCATTTCAGTTGGAGATGGCACCTGAAAGGGTCGAGGCTCGCCGCAGGGCGGCGCAGACCGTTGAATTGAACGCAATGAAGCAGCTCGTCGCCGAAGAAGAGCCATTGGCTCGAACAAGAGCTGCAGTAGCCGTCGAGTGAAATCGAAAGACACCGCAAGAGCGCTTGAGTTCGCTGTTCTACGCCGCAGCAAGTTGTCCCGATAGGCACTGAACTTCACCATGTCTCCATGCAGCGCACTCATGGAGTCCGAGGTGGAACAGCTATCGCAAACATCCAACGCGCTCCCCTTGCCGGGAACGGAAGCCTACGAGGCGCTGCCGCAGTTCCCGAAGCAAAGCCCCCTTCCCTTCCGGCGCACCATTCGCCGCCAAGAACTGCGGCAGATCGTCCCTCTGGCCGAAACGACGATCTACGAAATGGAGCGCCGCGGTGAGTTCCCGCGCCGCTTCAACCTGACACCGCGCTGCGTCGTGTGGGACTTGGCCGAAGTGGAAGCGTGGGTCGAGCAGCGCAAGCAAGCTCCTCGCAGCGGCGTCTCGAAGCCCGATGTCCATCTACGGAAAATCCGCCCTGTTCGGGCGGGTTCGAGAGAGGAATGAAGCGGAGCTACGGCGGTTATCCCACCAAGGCTTCCAGCTCCTTGGACGCCGAGTGTGACACCCGGCGGCCTTCTTTCGCCACATTGACCTGCAAGGCCACCCGCGCCACCTCCTGAACGTCCCTGGTCAGCGAATAGCTGCCCTTGGCCTGCAACCAGGCCAGCACGTCCGCCAGGTGCCAGATCGACGCACTGCCTTCATGCACCGGCGCCGGGAAGCTGCCCGGATGGGCCAGCATCAGCTTGCGCATGTTCTGCCGCGACACGCCGACGATCTCGGCCACATCGGTCAACCCGACGAGATCCGGCGCCACCTCGATCAACCTGGCCGACGGTACGGCGCTGCGCACGTCGGCCAACGCGCTGCGCACGGCCGCGTCCGCGCTGTCCGCCTCTCGGGTGAACTCCAACGCCAGCCGCCCCGGCTGGCCGATACCGACCAGGGCATCGTCGCAGCCGGCCTCGCCCAGACGCTCGACCAGGCCATCCGGGTCGCTGTCGTCTTCGGTGAGCTGGTACTTCAGGGTGAAGGTGTATTCCATCGTGCTACTCCTCGGCACCGCCTTCAGCCTCGCGCTGCTTGCGATGCGTGGTGCAGTTGTCCACGACACGCCGCAGAGCGCGTGCGTGGTTGCCAGGGTTCTTCGGCGTGCTCCATACGCTGGTGATGCAGAACTCGCCGCAGCGACACTCCTCATCGTTGTATGGGCAATAAATCCGCCCCCAGGCGTGGCTGCCACCGACTTCGACGCGCCAACCCTGCCCTTCGGCGTGCCTGAGAGCTTCCTCGACCTCCTTCTTCGGATGAGAGGGACGGGCCATCAGTGATCTCCAGTATCGGGGTGACCGGCCTAGGTTGTCAAGTGACAACCTAGGCCGCCATTTCAGACCGTCGCGCTCAACACCGGCACGACCACATGCTCCGGCATCAGCCTCGGCACGTAGGTCTGCCCGTCGATCCAGGCATCAACCATGTTGGCCCACTCCTGCAGCATGTGACGCCGCTGCTCGGCGTACTCGGCCTTGTTGTAGACCGAGCGCGAGGAGCGCCCGCTTTCCTCATGCGCTAGGCACTTCTCGATCCAGTCGCGGTTGAAGCCCACCTCGTTCAGCAGCGTCGAGCCGGTGCGACGCAGATCGTGCACGGTGAACGGTTCCAGCGGCAGGCCGGCGGCCTTGGCCCGCTCTGCCACGATCTGCGTGACCCGGTTCAAGGTCGCATGGGACATGCAGCGGTCGGAGTCGTAGCGCGACGGCAGCACGAATTTCGAGCCGGCTGCGCAGGTATGCAGCGCCACGAAGATGTCGAGCGCCTGGCGCGACAGATAGACCACGTGCGGATTGCGCCCTTTCATGCGCTGTTTCGGGATCGTCCAGGTGGCGCTCTCAAAATCGACCTCGTCCCACGTGGCCTCGATCAGCTCGCTTTTGCGCACCAGCGTCAGGACGATCATCCGCAACGCCAGCCGGATGGTCGGATAGGTGGCCACCGACTCCATCTGCCGCGACATCAACCGGATTTCCAGCGGTGACAAGGCACGATCCTTCGGCACGAAGGTCGCGATCGACGCCGCGCCCACGTCGTCGGCCGGGTTGTCCACCTTCTCGCCGTGCAGGATGGCGAAGGCGTAGACCTGCTTCACGATGTCGCGGATGTGGACCGCGGTGGCAGGCGCGCCGCGCGCCTTCACCTTGTTGCAGAGGGCGCGCAGGTCATCGGCCGCGATTTCGTTGAGCTGCCGGTTCTGGAACGCCGGCAGGATGTCCCGATCGATGATGCTCTTGCGCATCGCCTTCGTGCTGTCGGCCATCCGGGCGCCCGCCAGCCACTTTTCGGTCATGTCGCCAAAGGTCTTGGCGGCGGTCAGTCGGCGCTTCTCGCGCTGCTTCTCCAGCGCGGGGGATTTACCCTGGGCGACGGCCTTCTTGGCGTCGATCAGCTTTTCGCGGGCCAGGGCCAGCGAGATGCCTGCCGGCCCGTAGCGGCCGATGGTCAGCGTCTCACGGCGACCGTTGAGACGGTAATCGTAGCGGAAGGTGACGGTACCGACGGGCGATACCGTCACGTACATGCCATCGCGGTCAAAAGCCTTATAAGTCTTGGGCTTAGGCTTGAGGTTGCGCAGTGCGGTGTCGGTAAGCATCGAGGTTTTTCCTCCTGTTCGTGACGGCTTTTACCGTCAGGGGCCAGGAGACCTGCTGATGCTCGGAAAGCCGCATGAAACAAGCTTTCCCGAGGAGACTTTTACCGTCAAAGACCGGTTTAGTCTGGATAGTAAACGGGAGGGTCTTAATCCAGCCCCCGGTTCGTACCGTCAGTTCTACCGCCAACCTGTTTTGCTGGCCGGCGATAGTCACCGATAGCTGTCGTGACGCATTTCCTTCTAAATCAACACGTTATGACAGAATTTCGATAGCTGGCGATAGTCTCCGAAGGACCTGATTTCACTCCCACTCGATCGTCGCCGGCGGCTTGCCGGAGATGTCGTAGACCACGCGCGAGACGCCACGCAGCTCGTTGATGATGCGGTTGGACACGCGGCCGAGAAAATCGTATGGCAGGTGCGCCCAATGCGCGGTCATGAAGTCGATGGTCTCCACCGCACGCAGTGCGATCACCCACTCGTAGGCGCGCGCATCGCCGACCACGCCCACCGACTTGACCGGCAGGAACACGGCGAAGGCCTGGCTGGTCTTGTCGTACAGATCGGCGGCACGCAGTTCTTCGATGAAGATCGCATCGGCCTTGCCCAGCAGTTCGGCGTACTCGCGCTTCACTTCACCGAGGATGCGCACGCCCAAGCCCGGGCCCGGGAACGGATGGCGATAGACCATTGCACGCGGCAGGCCGAGCTCGACGCCGAGGCGACGCACTTCATCCTTGAACAGCTCGCGCAGCGGCTCGACCAGCTTGAGCTTCATGTCTTCCGGCAAGCCTCCCACGTTGTGGTGGCTCTTGATGACGTGTGCCTTGCCGGTCTTGCTGCCGGCCGACTCGATCACGTCCGGATAGATCGTGCCCTGCGCCAGCCACTTGGCATTGCTGAGCTTGTTCGATTCTTCGTCGAAGATCTCGACGAACAGGTTGCCGATGATCTTGCGCTTGGCTTCCGGATCGCTGACACCTTCCAGTGCCTTGAAATATCGGTCGGCCGCGTTCACGCGCACGACCTTGACGCCCATGTTCTCGGCCATCATCTGCATGACCTGGTCGCCTTCCTGGAAGCGCAGCAGGCCGGTATCAACGAACACGCAGGTCAGCTGGGTACCGATGGCCTTGTGCAGCAGTGCGGCAACCACCGAGGAATCGACGCCGCCGGACAGGCCCAGGATCACCTCATCGCAGCCAACCTGCTCGCGCACGCGGGCGATCTGGTCGTCGATGATGTTGGCCGCGGTCCACAGTGTGGCGCAGCCGCAGATCTCGGTGACGAAGCGCTTGAGCAGCGCCGAGCCCTGCTTGGTGTGGGTCACTTCCGGGTGGAACTGCACGCCGTACCAGCGCTTTTCCTCATTGGCCATCGCGGCCACCGGGATTCGGTCGGTCACGGCGGTGACGGCGAAGCCTGGCGGCACGTGGGTGACGTGGTCGCCATGGCTCATCCACACATCCAGGCGCGGCTCGCCGCCGTGGTCGGACAGGCCGCCCAGCAGTGCGTCATTGCCCAGCAGCTTCACCTCGGCATGGCCGAACTCGCGCTGGTCGGCGGCTTCGGTGCCACCGCCCAACTGCTTGGCCATGGTCTGCAGGCCGTAGCAGATGCCCAGCAGCGGCAGGCCGCTGTCGAACACTTCCTGCGGCGCAGCCGGCGCGCCGGGCAGCGTGGTGGTTTCCGGGCCGCCAGACAGGATGATGCCCTTGGCACCAAAGGCAGCGATCTCGGCCGGATCGTGGTCCCATGCCCAGATTTCGCAATACACGCCGAACTCGCGGATACGGCGGGCGATCAGCTGCGTGTACTGGGCGCCGAAATCGAGGATGAGGATCTTGTCGTTATGGATGTTGGTCATGTCGCCAATGCAGGTGCAATTCGGAAAACGGATGGCGGATACGAAAAGAGGGACACGCGAACGTCTCCCTCTTTGCGTCGGACTGGATCAGCCCATGCGGTAATTCGGTGGCTCCTTGGTGATCTGCACGTCGTGGACGTGGCTCTCACGCTGGCCGGCACCGCTGATCTTCACAAACTTCGGCTTAGTGCGCATTTCTTCGATGGTGCCGCAACCCACGTAGCCCATCGTAGCGCGCAGACCGCCCATCAGCTGATGGACGATGCCACCGACCGGACCGCGGTAGGGCACGCGACCTTCGATGCCTTCGGGCACCAGCTTGTCGGCATCGGCCGAATCCTGGAAGTAACGGTCCTTGCTGCCTTTTTCCATCGCCGCCAGTGAGCCCATGCCGCGGTAGCTCTTGTAGCTGCGGCCCTGGAACAGCTCGGTCTCGCCCGGCGATTCCTCGGTACCGGCGAACAGGCCGCCGATCATCACCGTCGAGGCACCGGCGGCCAGCGCCTTGCCGATGTCGCCCGAATAGCGGATGCCGCCATCGGCGATCAGCGGAATGCGGTCCTGCAGCGCTTCGGCCACCAGGTCGATCGCGGTGATCTGTGGCACACCCACGCCCGCCACCACACGCGTGGTGCAGATCGAGCCCGGACCGATACCGACCTTGACGCCATCGGCGCCGCAGTCCAGCAGCGCCAGCGCCGCATCACCGGTGCAGATGTTGCCGCCGATAACCTGCACGCCCGGGAAGTTCTTCTTCACCCAGCGCACGCGGTCCAGCACGCCCTGCGAGTGGCCGTGCGCGGTATCCACCACCAGCACGTCGACACCGGCGGCGACCAGCGCCTCGACACGGCGATCGGTGTCACCGCCCACACCGACCGCGGCACCGACCAGCAGACGGGTCGAGGTGTCCTTGGCGGCGTTGGGGTTGTCGGTCTTCTTCTGGATGTCCTTGACCGTGATCAGGCCGCGCAGTTCAAACGCGTCATTGACCACGAGCACCTTTTCGATACGGTTCTTGTGCAGCAGCTGCAGCACTTCATCCGACGCGGCGCCTTCCTTGACCGTGATCAGGCGATCCTTCTTGGTCATGATGTGGCGGACCGGATCGTCCAGCTCGGTCTCGAAGCGCATGTCACGGTGGGTGACGATGCCGGCCAGCTGGCCGCCGCCATCCACCACCGGCACGCCGGAGATGTTGTGGGCCTGGGTCAAGGCCAGCACGTCGCGGATCGAAGTTTCCGGGCCGACGGTGATCGGGTCGCGGATCACGCCGGACTCGAACTTCTTGACCTTGGCCACTTCGGCCGCCTGCTGCTCGAGGCTCAGGTTCTTGTGGATGATGCCAATGCCGCCGATCTGGGCCATCGCAATGGCAAGACGGGCTTCAGTGACGGTATCCATCGCCGCCGAGACAACCGGAAGCTTCAACCGCAGATCGCGCGTCAGGCGCGTGCCGAGATCGACGTCCTTGGGCAGGACGATGGAATGGGCGGGGACGAGCGAAACGTCGTCGTATGTGAGTGCTTCAGCCTGGATGCGCAGCATCGGCGTACCCGATATGTGGGGAAGCGCGACATTTTACCCTTGTTTGCGCGCCGATGTCAGGGGGACGCAGGGGGCAACGCTGCAAATCAGCGTTGCACGGCCCCGCCTCCTCGACCTCGGTTCAGCCGTTGGCCTCGGCCGCCTCGATCGTGTTCTGCATCAACGTGGCCACGGTCATCGGACCGACGCCGCCGGGCACCGGGGTGATCCAGCTGGCCCGCTGCGCGGCCGCCTCGAAACCGACATCCCCCACCAGACGGCCATCGTCCAGGCGATTGATACCCACATCGATCACCACCGCCCCCGGCTTGACCCACTCGCCGGGAATCAGCTGCGGGATCCCCACCGCGACCACGAGGATGTCGGCATTGCGCACCGCCTGCTCCAACACCTCGCGCGGCGTGAACTTGTGGCAGCTGGTCACGGTGCAGCCGGCGATCAGCAGCTCCAGCCCCATCGGCCGGCCGACATGGTTGCTGACCCCGACAATGGTGGCGTTGCGGCCACGCACCGGCTGGTCGGTATGGCCCAGCAGGGTGGTGATGCCCCGCGGCGTGCACGGCCGCAGGCCGAACTGGCGCAGGGCCAGATGCCCGACGTTCTCGGGGTGGAAACCGTCCACATCCTTGCGCGGATCGATGCGCTGGATCAGCCGGCTTGCATCGGGGATGCCGGGCAGCGGCAGCTGGATCAGGATGCCGTGGATCTTCGGGTCGGCATTGAGCTGGTCGATCAGCGCCAGCAGCTGCGCCTCCGTGGTGCACTCGGGCATGTCGTAATCGAAGGCCTCGATGCCGACCTTCTCCGCCGCACGGCGCTTGTTGCGCACGTACACGGTCGAGGCCGGATCGCCCCCCACCAGCACCACCGCAAGCCCGGGGCGCGAACGCCCGGCCGCCAGGCGCGCATCCACCCGCAGTTTCAGATCATCAAGCAGCTCCTCGGCGATACGGCGGCCGTCGAGGATGCGGGAAGTCGCCACGGAGGCGTCAGCGGAAGCGGTCATGGGCGTGGGGGCAGCAGCAGGGACCGGGTATTGTCCCTGATTCCGCCATGTCCGACACCTGCCACCTGCCCTGAACGCAGGATCAGCCGCGCCGGGAACAGAACGCCGCGTAGTCGATATAACCGGGAAACTCCATGCCCGGTGCACATACCGGGCACGCCGGATCGGCATGCACGCGGGTTTCGCGGAAGCGCATCTGCAACGCATCAAAGCGCAGCAGCCGTCCGGTCAGCGGCTCACCGATACCCAACAGCAGCTTCAACACTTCCGCAGCCTGCATCACCCCGGCCAGACCGGGGAGTACGCCAAGCACCCCCGCCTCGGCGCAATTGGGTGCGAACTCCGCCGGCGGCGGCGCCGGGAACAGGCAGCGATAGCACGGCGCACGCCCGCGCTGCCGGCCGGCATCGAACACACTCACCTGCCCGTCGAAGCGCTCGATCGCGGCATAGACCAGCGGCGTGGCGTGCTTGATGCAGGCGTCATTGAGCAGGTAGCGCAGCGGGAAATTGTCCGAGCCATCCAGCACCACGTCCACCTCCCGCATCAGCGTATCGATGTTGCGGGAGGTGACCCGCTGCGGGATCGCCTCCACCTCGATATGCGGATTCAGCGCCAGCAAACGCTCGCGCGCCGAGACGACCTTGGGCTGGCCAACGCCGGCATCGGTATGGATGATCTGCCGGTGCAGATTGCTGCGCTCGACAACGTCGTGATCGGCGATCCGCAAATGACCCACGCCAGCAGCCGCCAGATAGAACGCTGCCGGCGCGCCGAGCCCGCCCGCCCCCACCACCAGCACGCGCGCATCGCGCAGACGGCGCTGCCCTGCCTCCCCCACCTGCGGCAGGAGCAGGTGGCGCGAATAGCGGTCATAGAAATCGCGTTCACCAGCATCCAGCAGCGGCTGCACCAGCGGCAGGCCTGCCTCCCGCCACGCCACCGTGCCGCCGGCAACCGATGCCAGCCGGGTGTATCCGGCCGCCTGCAACGCGGCCGCCGCATCGGCCGAGCGTCGGCCGCTCTGGCAGATCAGCAGGATCTCCCTGTCCCGTGAAGGCAGATGCAGGGACGGCGCGGCCAGCAGTTCGTCTTTGGCAATCCCCAGCGCGCCTTCGGCCATACCGCCGGCGCGCTCGTGCGCCTGACGCAGGTCGATCAGCAAGGCACCGGCAGTCTGGCGCGTACGCGCCTGTTCAGGGGAAATCTCGCAAATGCTCATGGCGTGATTATCCGCCATGCCCGCCATTGACGCAGGAACCGGCAGTGCACCCTCGGACTCCACCATCGCCAATCCGGGCAGCGCCAGCAAAGACCAGTAAAAAAGGGCGCCCCATGGACGCCCTTTTTCCTACTTTCCCCTCACATGCTTCATCAGGCGCCGCTTGGCCTTGACCTGGCGTTCGGTGAGGACGTTCTTCTTGCCTTCGTAAGGGTTGGTGCCCTCGCGGAAGATGAACTGCACCGGCGTGCCCACCAGCTTGAAGCGCTTGCGGAAAAAGTTCTCCAGATACCGCTTGTACGACTCCGGCAGATCCTTCAGGCGCGTGCCATGGACGATGAAGGTAGGCGGATTACTGCCGCCCGGGTGCACATAGCGCAGCTTGGACACGTGGCCACGAATGGCCGGCGGCGGGTTGGTTTCGTACGCGATCTCCAGCGCCCGATTCACCTCGCTGGTACTGAATTCCATCGTCGCAGACGCATGGGCCTGATGGATCGCACGGAACAGCTCCCGCAACCCCGAACCATGCTGGGCGGAGATACGCACCACTTCAGCCCAAGGCACGAAGCTCAATTTGCGCGACAGCAGGGCTTCCGCCTGCTCGCGCTGGTATTCGGTCAAACCATCCCACTTGTTGATCGCAACAACCAGCGCACGACCGGCATCCAGCACCGCACCCAGCACACTGGCATCCTGATCGGTAACGCCCTCGGTGGCGTCCAGCATCAGAACGGCAACCTGGCACTGTTCGATCGCCTGCAGTGTTTTGACGACGCTGAATTTCTCAACGACTTCATCCACCCGGCCTTTGCGGCGCAGGCCTGCGGTATCGATCAGGCGGTACTCGCGGCCGTCACGCTCCATATCCACCGCGATCGAATCGCGGGTGGTGCCGGGAACTTCGGAGGCGATCATGCGCTCCTCGCCCAACAAGCGGTTGACCAGCGTGGACTTGCCCACGTTCGGGCGCCCGACAAAAGCGATACGCATGCGACCCGGATCATCGTCCAAGGTCTCGGTCGTCCCCTCTTCCGGCAAGCGCTCGACCACCTCGTCCAGCAGGTCATCCAGGCCCTGACGATGGGCCGCCGAAACGGTCAGCATTTCGCTGAAACCGTAACGGGAGAATTCCGAGCGGACGGTATCTTCGTTGGTACCGTCGATCTTGTTGATCAACAGCAAGGTCGGCCGCGACAGCTTGCGCAGCCACGAGAGAATTTCATCGTCCAGCGCCGAGGTACCCTCGCGGGCATCGACGACAAACAGGATCAGATCGGCTTCGCCTGCGGCAGCACGTGCCTGCCGGGCGGTCGCGCCGGCAAGACCTTCCTCATCACCTGCGATACCGCCGGTATCGACGATCAGGAACGGTTTGTCCTCATTGAGACGACAGACACCGTAATTACGGTCACGCGTAACACCGGGCTGGTCATGGACCAGCGCGTCCCGGGTGCGGGTGAAAGCATTGAAAAGGGTGGACTTGCCGACATTCGGCCGTCCGACCAGGGCGACCAAGGGCAGCATCGCTTTTACTCCTTATTGGGCCAACCGGAATGCGGTCAGCTTTCCATCCACGTTCTGCACCAGCAGAATTCCGTCAGCCACCAAAGGCTGTGCCCGGAGCGCATCGCCCCCGGCCTTCTCGCGGGCAGCCAGTTCGCCGTTGTCCAGGCGCAACCAATGCAGATAACCCTTGTAATCACCCACCACCGCGTAGTCGCCGTGGATGGCCGGACCGGTCACCGAGCGGCGCCCCAGCGCCTGCTGCGACCACATCGCTGAACCGGACATCTTGTCCAGCCCGTAAACCACGCCCTTGCCATCGGTGACCACGACATTGCCCGAGGACACCGCAACACCGCCTGCGCCACCGTGATCGCGGGACCACAGCGGACGCCCGGTCGGGCCCTCGATGGCCAGCGTCTGGTTCTTGAAGCTGCTCACATACAGCGTATTGCCTTCCAGCACCGGGGCCCCATCGACATCAGACATGCGCTCCAGCTCGGTACGCCCTTCCGGCGCGCCTACCATCTGCTCCCACAGTGGACGGCCGTCCTGCATCGCCAACGCCGCCACGGTGCCGTCATCGTTGCCGATGAACAGCACGCCCGGACCGGCAACCACCGGCGCATTGCCGCGCACGGTCAAGGCAGGCAACTCCTGCGAGTTGAACCAGCGCTGCTCGCCAGTGCCGGCGTCGAACGCGGTGGTACGCCCATCATTGCTGCGCACGAATACCAGACCCTGCGCAACCGCAGGTGCCGTGATCACCTCACCCGGGACTTTGGCCGTCCACTTCTCGGCACCAGTGCTGGCGTCGAGTGCGATCACCTTGCCGTCCAGCGTGCCGATGACCACCACACCTTCGCCAGCGCCTGGACCGCCGGAAAGACGGAGCTTGGGCTTCTTCTTTTCCTTGGCCGGGACGTATTCCCAGATTTCCTTGCCGCTCTGCAAATCCAGCGCATGCACACCGCCCTCTACGGCCGCCGCGTAGACACGGCCATCGGCGACGACGGGCGCCTGGCGCAGGCCAATCCGGCCCTCGCCCTTGCCAACATTCACCGACCAGATCTTGCTGACACTGGCCGTCGGCTCGAACTTGGCCAGCTCCATCGGCTCAAGCGCTTTCTTGGCCTCGGCATCCTTCCCGGCAAACCAGCCCTTGACCGTGGAGCAACCGGCCAGCGCCATCGCCATCAGCGCCACACCTGCAACTTGCTTGAGCTTCATCAGTTCTTCTCCGCCGCAGGGTCGGTCACAGTGCCACCAGCATCAGTCAGCTTGGTTTCCAGCAGACGGCGCTGCGGAGCAGCGACATCCAGCTTGGCCAGCGCCTGGCTGTACAGATCCCGCGCGTCATCACGCTTGCCCTGCGCCATCAGTGCGTCAGCGCGAATCTCCAGAGCCGCGCTGTCATCTGCCGGGCCCAGTAGCGCCAGCGCATCTTCCGGCTTACCGGTTTCGATCAGCAGCCGGGCAATACGCTGGTCGATCAACGCCTTGAACTCGCCTTCGGCGTTCAGCCCACGCAGTGTCCTGATCGCATCCTCAGGCTTGCCGGCCTCGACCTGCGCCTTGGACAGCTCCAACGCGGCCAGATCGGCATAGATCCCGGCCTTGCCACCTTCCAGTGCCGCGACTTCCTTCACAGCCTCGTCGAGATTCTTGGACTGCAGACTGCGCAGAACAGACTCATAGCGGGTATTGGCCTCGGCCAGCTTGCCCACCTGGTCCTTCTGCCACCACTGCCAACCGTAGATGGCGGCAATACCCAGCACCACTCCGGCAAAAATTCCAAACCCATTTTTGCGAAGCCAGGTGCGGACACGTTCACTTTGTTCGTGCTCGTCGAGCAGGTCGTCAATCGCCATGCGTACTCTCGCCCCACTTTTCCGGGGAGCATTGTTGTTTTAATTGGATGCCACGTTTCAGTACGAAACCGGCGCCACGGAGCCGTCAGAGGATACCGTAAAGCGGGCCACATTGCCGCGCTTGTAGGGCGTCAGATCGACGCTGCCCGACGCCTGTCGAACCGCGACCTCGGCCGCATTGCCGAGCTTCATGCGCCCGACCTGCCCGATATCGAAGCTGCGTATCTGCCCGGCGGGAATCAACCCCTTTTCCACGACGGAACCGTCGGGCGCAAGAATCTCCACCCAGCTGTCCCCCTTGAAATCCAGCGTCAGCGTCGCGGCAGGGGCCGGGACCGCATTTCGCGCAACAGGGGCCATCGAGGCGATATAGGGAGCGCGCTTGGGTGCGCTGCCAGCCACCGGAGCAGGTACCCCCTGCCCCCCGGCAACCGTCTGAGGCGACGCCGCGGACGCCGCCTCGGGCATCACATCCAACGAAGCGGTACTGGGCGGGGTGTCGACCAGTTTGCCCTGGAAGGCAAACCACACCGGAACCGCGAGCACCGCGGTGATCACTCCATAGACCGCCCGACGCCCCAGACTCTCCGCCATACGCTTGAGCCGCGGCGTGTGCATGTGGCTGACCAGTGCCGGCGGCTCGATCGGCGCCATCATCGCCCGCTGCAGGGCCTCGCCGATATCCACCTTCAACAGCCTGGCGTAGCTGCGCAGCTGACCACGCACGAACACGGGCGCACCGAGGCGACCCCACTGTTCACATTCGAGCGCTGCGACCACCTGAGCCGGCATACGCAGCTGACCAGCAACCTGTTGTATCGACAGCCCTGCCGCCTCGCGGGCCCGGCGAAGCTGCTCACCACACCCCACCACACCTTCAAAAGCGTTCACACCTGGATCATTGATCACAATGCACTAGCCTTGGGGATTCGAGGCCGCTGTCGAGGGAAACTCCTCGCGCAGCCGCTGTTGGTATCGACCGGCGGCACTCCTGTCGCCCAGCCGCTCTTCAATCTGAATGGCAATTTGTAACACGGAAACCGTGGCCGGCGCAGCCGCAAGACGCCGCTGATAGAAGGCGCGCGCCTCGAAATAGCGCCCCCGGGCGTACTCGCTGCGTGCCATCGACTCCAGCGCATACGCGTTGTCAGGCGCCAAGGCCAGCGCCTGGCGGAGATCGCGCTCGGCACGTTCGCGCTGCCCTGCATCCAGCGCACAGCCCCCGGCATTGGCCAGTGCATCAGCCCGTGCGGCGTACGCCGGATCCGCCAGCGCCCTGTCGAACCAGACCAGCGCTTCTGCCGGATGACCATTGCCGCACAGCCAGGCGCCGTAGTTGTTGGCCACATCGCCCTGCTTAGGCGCCAGCTCGGCGGCCTTGCGATACAGCTCTCCGGCGGCCGCCGGATTGGCCCTGTAGCCTTCGATCACCGCCTGTACGGTGTAAGCATCCGGAACCGAGGGCTCCAGCTTTTGCGCGGAGCGGGCGTATTTGAGTGCGTCGTCGAGCTGGTTGCGTCCCAGCCGGTCACCGGACAGACGCAGCAACTCTTGGTATTGAATGCGCCGACGCGCCTGCTTGTCATCGCGCAGATCGTACTGCGGCGCGACCTGCTCGATGCGCCGAACCGTTCCCGCCCTGGAGTCGCGACCATGCCCGCAGCCGGTAACCAGCACTGTGGCGACCAGCAGCATCAGCAGGCGATCAAGCAACGACATCTCCGTTTTCCTGCGCCGCAAGCAGACGGTTGAACTCGGCCTGGCGACGCGTGCGGTCCATCACCTGCCCCTTGAGCTGGCCACAGGCCGCGTCGATATCATCGCCACGGGTACGGCGCACCATCGTCAACACCTGCGAATCAAGCAGGATCTTCTGGAAAGCGCGGATCTGCTCTTCGTCAGAGCGCTCGTAGCGCGTTCCCGGGAACGGATTGAAAGGAATCAGATTGACCTTGCCCGAATCCTTGGCCTGCACCGCGTTGTCGAACTGGCGCATCAGCCGCGCCAGCTGGCGGGCGTGCTCGGGCTGGTCGTTGATGCCCTTCATCAGGGTGTATTCAAAGGTCACCGAATCGCGCTTCTTGTTGCCGCGCAGGTAACGCGCGCAGGAAGCCATCAGCTCGGCAATCGGGTACTTCTTGTTGAGCGGCACCAGTGTCTCGCGCAGCTCATCGTTGGGTGCGTGCAGGGAAACGGCCAGCGACACATCACTCTCGACCGAGAGGCGGTCGATCTGCGGTACCAGACCGGACGTGGACAGGGTCACGCGCTTGTTGGCCAAGCCATAGCCCAGGTCATCGCGCATGATGCTCATCGCACGCACGACGTTGTCGAAATTCATCAACGGCTCGCCCATGCCCATCATCACCACATTGGTGAGACGACGCATCTGGTGCGGCACATTGCCCAGGTGACGGGCGGCAACCCACACCTGGCCAATGATCTCGGCGGTGCTCAGGTTGCGGTTGAAACCCTGGGTGGCGGTGGAGCAGAACGTACAGTTCAAACCGCAACCGACCTGCGAGGACACGCACAGCGTGCCGCGGGTCTTGTCGGGGATGTACACGGTTTCGATGGCGTTCTTGCCATCCACGCCCATCGCCAGCAACCACTTGTGGGTGCCGTCGACCGAGGGCTTGTCGAACACGATATTCGGGACGACGACCTCGGCATGCTGCTGCAGCTTGGCGCGCAGCGCCTTGCCGAGGTCGGTCATCTGGTCGAAATCGGTGACGTAGCGGTGGTGGATCCACTTCATCACCTGATGGGCACGGAACTTCTGCTCGCCGAGGGTTTCGACGAAGAACGTTTCCAGGCCCGCGCGATCAAGGTCGAGCAGGTTCTGCTTGCCAGCGCTGCCTGCCGTTTTCGGCAACGGCTGGATGGCGGGTGTCTGTACGACCTCGTTCACGACTTCAACCTCTGCTTAGCGCGAAACCACTTCGGTGGCAGCGAAGAAATAGGCCACTTCGATGGCTGCGTTCTCGACCGAATCCGAACCGTGGGCGGCATTGGCGTCGATAGAGTCGGCGAAATCGGCGCGGATGGTGCCCGGCGCAGCGTCCTTCGGGTTGGTGGCGCCCAGCAGGTCACGGTGGGCCAGCACGGCGTTCTCGCCTTCCAGGGCCTGGATCATCACCGGGCCGGAGATCATGAACTCGACCAGGGCGTTGAAGAACGGACGCTCGCGGTGCACGGCGTAGAAGCCTTCGGCTTCACGGCGCGAGAGCTGCTTGTACTTGGCAGCCACGATCTTCAGGCCGGCCTTTTCGAAGCGGGCGTAGATTTCACCGATCACGTTCTTGGCGACGGCGTCGGGCTTGATGATGGAAAGAGTGCGCTCGAGCGCCATGGGAATTCTCCGGTATATGGGCCGGTCGGCCCGAGGGTACATGAAAAAAACCCGCGTGCGGACGCGGGCTTAGCCTGAATTGCGGTGGGTAATTCTACCGGTTGACCCTGGCGTTTGCACAGCGGCGGATGAATGATGCTGCATGGCAGCATGACCGGAGCCCTGGCACAGGCGTAGGATTTAAACAATCGTTTGATTGATTGAGCCGCCATGGGCAAACCCGCCAGCTTTTCCACCAAGGACCGGATTCTCGGCGCAGCCGAGGAACTGTTCGCCCAGTACGGCTTCGCCGGCACGTCGTTGCGCCAGGTGACCAGTCATGCCGATGTCAACATCGCCGCGGTCAACTACCACTTCGGGTCCAAGGACAACCTGGTCAATGAAGTGTTCCGCCGCCGCATGGACGAGATGTCCGCTGCCCGCCTGAGCCAGCTGGAACAGGCGCGCACCGCCCATCCCGGCGAGTTGCGCCCGTTGCTGGCCGCTTTCGTCGAGCCTGCGCTGGCGATGGCCCAGGACCGCCAGAGCGGCGGCGCCTTCGTCCGCGTCATCGCCCGCGCCTATGCCGAGAAGAACGACAACCTGCGCAAGTTCCTGTCCGACCACTACGGCCACGTGCTGCGCGAGTTCGGCAAGGCCATCGGCGCCTGCGTGCCGGGCCTGAGCAAAGAGGAACTTTATTGGCGCCTGGATTTCCTGGCCGGTTCGCTGACCTACGCCATGGCCGATTTCGGCCTGATCAAGCGCCCACACAACATCAGCGAGGCCGCCCATCGCAGCAAGGCCGCGCAGGAACTGATCCATTTCGCCGAAGCCGGCTTCCGCGCCAGTGCGCGCGCGCCGGATTCAACCTCCCTCACCTGATCCACCCGTCCTCGCAGACCAAAGGTTTATCGATATGTCCAATTCCCTGATTGTCCGCCGCGCCGCCGTCCTTGGCGCAGGCGTCATGGGTGCGCAGATCGCCGCCCACCTGACCAATGCCGGCGTCGACACCGTGCTGTTCGACCTGGCCGCCAAGGAAGGTCCTGCCGACGGCATCGTGCTCAAGGCCATTGCCAACCTCGGCAAACTGAGCCCGGCGCCGCTGGCCAGCAAGGCGCTGGCTGAAGCCATCACCCCGGCCAACTACGACTCCGGCCTGGAGCAGCTGCGCGACTGCGACCTGATCATCGAAGCCATCGCTGAACGCATGGATTGGAAGCAGGACCTGTACAAGAAGATCGCGCCGTTCGTGAACGAACACGCGGTACTGGCGTCCAACACCTCGGGCCTGGGCATCAACAAGCTGGCCGACGTGCTGCCGGAAGAACTGCGCCACCGCTTCAGCGGCGTGCATTTCTTCAACCCGCCGCGCTACATGCATCTGGCCGAGCTGATCCCGGCCAAGACCACCGACAAGGCGGTGCTGGAAGGCCTGGAAACGTTCCTGACCACCAACCTGGGCAAGGGCGTGGTCTACGCCAAGGACACCCCGAACTTCATCGGCAACCGCATCGGCGTGTTCTCGATCCTGTCCACCATCCACCACACCCAGCAGTTCGGCCTGGGCTTTGACGAAGTGGACGGCCTGACCGGTCCGCTGGTCGGCCGCCCGAAGTCGGCGACCTACCGCACCTCCGACGTGGTCGGCCTGGACACCATGGCCCACGTCATCAAGACCATGGGCGACACCCTGCCTGACGACCCCTGGCACAAGTACTTCCACGCGCCGGCATGGCTGGACGCGCTGATCGGCAAGGGTGCACTGGGCCAGAAGACCGGCGCCGGCATCTTCCGCAAGGTCGGCAAGGACATCATGGTCATCGACCTTGAAAAGCAGGACTACCGTCCCGCCGACCGCGCGGCTGCACCGGAAGTGGTCGAGATCCTGAAGATCAAGAACCCGGCCGAGAAGTTCGCCAAGCTGCGCGAAAGCCAGCACCCGCACGCACAGTTCCTGTGGGCGACGTTCCGCGACCTGTTCCACTACAGCGCTTACCACCTGGCCGATATCGCCGAAACCGCGCGCGACGTCGACCTGGCCATCCGCTGGGGCTACGGCTGGTCGCTGGGCCCGTTCGAGACCTGGCAGGCAGCTGGCTGGAAGCAGGTGGCACAGTGGATCGCCGACGACATCGCCGCCGGCAAGAGCATGAGCAGTGCGCCGCTGCCGGCCTGGGTGCTGGACGGCCGTGACGGCGTGCACGCTGCCGAAGGCAGCTACAGCCCGTCGCAGAATGCCCTGGTGCCGCGCTCCTCGCTGCCGGTCTACCAGCGCCAACGCTTCCCGGACGCACTGCTGGGCGAGAAGTTCGCGCCGGGCGAAACGGTGTTCGAGAACGACGGCATCCGCCTGTGGACCGACGGTGACGGCATCGGCGTCATCAGCTTCAAGACCAAAATGAACACCGTCTCCGACCAGGTGCTGGACGGCATCCAGCACGCAATCGGTCTGGCTGAAAAGCAGTTCAAGGGCGTGGTGATCTGGCAGAACAAGGAGCCTTTCTCGGCGGGCGCCGACCTGGCTGGCGCACTGGGTGCACTGCAGGCCGGCAAGATCGCCGAATTCGAGGCGATCGTGGCCAACTTCCAGCGCACCAGCCAGCGCATCAAGTACGCCACCGTGCCGGTGGTGACCGCGGTACGTGGCCTGGCCTTGGGCGGCGGTTGCGAATTCCAGATGCATGCGGCCAAGTCGGTGGCGGCGCTGGAAAGCTATATCGGCCTGGTCGAAGCCGGCGTCGGCCTGCTGCCGGCCGGTGGCGGCCTGAAGGAAATCGCCGTGCGCGCCTCGCAGGCGGCCGGCCCGGACGGCGACGTGTTCGCCGAGCTGAAGAAGACCTTTGAAACCGTGGCCATGGCCAAGGTCTCCAATTCAGCGGTCAACGCCAAGGAACTGGGCCTGATGCGCGGCACCGACAAGGTGGTGTTCAACAGCTTCGAGCTGCTGCACATCGCCAAGGCTGAAGTCACCGCACTGGCCGAAGGCGGCTACCGACCGCCGCTGCCGGCACGCCGCATCCGCGTGGCCGGTGACGTGGGCATCGCCACCTTCAAGATGATGCTGGTCAACATGCTCGAAGGCCGCTTCATCAGCCCCTACGACTACGAGATCGCCGAGCGCATCGCCACCGTGCTGTGCGGCGGCAAGGTCGATCGCAACAGCGTGGTCGACGAAGAGTGGCTGCTCACCCTGGAGCGCAAGCACTTCGTCGAACTGGCCCAGCAGGAAAAGACCCAGGCCCGTATCGCGCACATGCTGACCACCGGCAAGCCGCTGCGGAACTGAGTGAGCGTGCTTCGGGGCGGCGCTGCAAGCGCTGCCCTCGCCCGCCCTCACGCTCACACCTATTGAAGAGATCACTGCAATGACCAAGCAAATCCAGGACGCCTACATCGTCGCCGCCACCCGCACCCCGGTTGGCAAGGCGCCCAAGGGCATGTTCCGCAACACCCGTCCGGACGACATGCTCGCCCACGTTCTAAAGAGCGTGGTCGCACAGGCTCCGGGCGTGGACGTCAACCGCATCGACGACGCCATCATCGGCTGCGCCATGCCCGAAGCCGAGCAAGGCATGAACGTGGCACGCATCGGCGTGCTTTTGGCTGGCCTGCCCAACACCATCGCCGCGCAGACGGTGAACCGCTTCTGCTCCTCCGGCCTGCAGGCCGTGGCGATGGCTGCCGACCAGATCCGTCTGGGCAACAGCGACCTGATGCTGGCCGGCGGCACCGAATCGATGTCGATGGTGCCGATGATGGGCAACAAGATCGCGATGGCGCCAAGCGTGTTCGACAACGACCACGTTGCCATCGCCTACGGCATGGGCATCACCGCCGAGAAAGTCGCCGAGGAATGGAAGATCTCGCGCGAAGAACAGGACGCGTTCGCCCTGGCCTCGCACCAGAAGGCTATCGCCGCAATCCGGAACGGCGAATTCAAGGACGAAATCAGCCCCTACGACATCGTCTCGCACCTGCCGGATCTGGCAGATGGCAAGCGCATCATCACCCGCAACAAGATCGCCGACACGGACGAAGGCCCGCGCCTGGACTCGTCCGCAGAAGGACTGGCCAAGCTGCGCCCGGTGTTCCGCAATGGCCAGTTCGGCGGTTCGGTCACCGCGGGCAATTCATCGCAGATGAGCGATGGCGCCGGTGCGGTGCTGCTGGCATCGGAGCAGGCGATCAAGGACTACGGCCTGACCCCGCTGGCCCGCTTCGTCAGCTTCTCGGTCGCCGGCGTGCGCCCGGAAGTGATGGGCATCGGCCCGATCGCGGCGATTCCGAAGGCATTGAAGCAGGCCGGTTTGAGCCAGGACCAGCTGGACTGGATCGAGCTCAACGAAGCCTTTGCCGCGCAGTCGCTGGCGGTGATCCGCGATTGTGGCCTGGATCCGTCCAAGGTCAATCCACTGGGTGGCGCCATCGCCTTGGGTCACCCGCTGGGCGCCACTGGTGCGATCCGTACGGCCACCCTGCTGCATGGCCTGCGCCGTCGCCAGCAGAAGTACGGCATGGTGACCATGTGCATCGGTACCGGCATGGGCGCTGCAGGCATTTTCGAATCGCTGTAAGCGGTTCGCCATGCTGTTGATGGACGAAGGCGGCCGCAGGGCCGCCTTCTCTTTTCAGCGACCATGGAAAAAGGCCTAGCTCATTCGCAATCAAGCAAGCCGAATGTGTTGCCCCGAGCATTGCCCGGCAGACAGCTGGCCGATAATGTCCCGGCACAGCGCGACCACGCCCTACGGGACACCGGCATCACATCAAAAAAAGGCAGCCTTCCGGCTGCCTTTCGAACCTGCCCAGCTGACAGACAACATTGGCTTCCAGATCTGTCGCTGACGCTTACTCGGCCAGCATCTTCTGCATCATCGCACGCGCCGGTCCGGCCAGCTTGTCGTTCTCCAGTGCGAAGCGAACCGTCGCCTCGACCAGCCCGAGATGCGTACCGCAGTCAAAACGCTTGCCTTCAAAACGATATGCATCCACCTGCTCGGTCTTGAGCAGTTGTGCGATCGCATCGGTCAGCTGGATCTCGCCGCCAGCACCTGTGCCGGTAGCTTCGAGCAACTCAAAGATCTTCGGGCTGAGCACATAACGCCCCACCACCGCCAGATCACTGGGTGCATCTTCAGGCTTGGGCTTTTCGACGATCTGGGTGATGTGGCCATGACGACCATCGAACTTGTCGGTCGCCACGATGCCATAACTGCCGGTCCTGTCGTGCGGGACATCTTCGACCGCGATGACACTGGCGCCACTGGCGGCATTGAAGTCGGCCATCTGCTTCAGGGCACCGTCACCACGGTTCCAGATAAGGTCATCGGGCAGCAGCACCGCGAATGGCTCGTTGCCGACGATCGGCTTGGCACACAAAACCGCATGCCCCAACCCCAACGCCTCGGTCTGGGTTACGAACACGGCCCGCACGCCTTTGGGCAGTACATGGCGTATCTGCTCCAGCTGCTCCAGCTTACCGGCGCGCTCAAGCTTCTGTTCCAGCTCGTAGGCTTTGTCAAAATAGTCGGCTACCGCATGTTTGTAGCGGTTGGTGATGAAGATCAGCGTGTCACAACCGGCCTCGATAGCCTCATCGACGGCGTACTGGATCAGCGGCCGATCAATGATCGGCAGCATTTCCTTGGGGACCGTCTTGGTCGCCGGCAGAAACCGGGTACCCAAGCCCGCCACAGGAAACACCGCTTTCTTTATCCGCTCATGCATCAGTGAATCCTTCCTGCTTCTTTTGAGGGGAAAGGTACGATCTTCGCACCCGCATTGGCGGAACACGGTTCCTCGACCGCCCTGAACTCGGGAATCGTCGCGAGAAGAATCTCACGCATCGCATCGATGTCGTAATCGGCTATTGCTCGTCGCAAACCGGCGATGTTACCAAGCACCAACTCTGGACAGAACTCACGCACGCCCGCTTCCATGACCTTGGGGTGCGCCGTGGGGCGACACTTCTCATCGGCATAAAAAAGGCTTTCATGCAGCTTCTCACCTGGACGCAGGCCGGTATACACAATGGGAACATCCACTCCCGGTTGTTTGCCTGCCAGTCGGATCATTTGCTCCGCCAGATGCCGGATAAGCACCGGCTCTCCCATATCCAGCATGTAGATGGCACCGCGCGATGACGAAGCTGCCGCCTGCAGGATAAGCAGACAGGCCTCCGGGATTGTCATGAAATAGCGACTGACATCCGGGTGGGTCACGGTGACTGGACCGCCTTTTCTGATCTGCTCACGGAACAGCGGTACCACACTCCCCACGGATCCGAGCACATTGCCAAAGCGGACCGTCAGAAACCTCGTTGCAGCGGAACGTTTGTCCAGACTCTGGCAAATCATCTCCGCATAGCGTTTGGTCGCCCCCAGCGAATTCACAGGATCCACGGCCTTGTCAGTGGAGATGAATACAAAATTCTCCACCTTGGCCTCAACACATGCGGTCGCCACACACTCTGTGGCCAATGTGTTGTTGCGCACAGCCTCACGCAACTGATCTTCAAGCAGTGGAACCTGTTTATAAGCGGCCGCATGAAAGACGGTATCAGGGCGATACCTGCTCAAGGCATGGCGAATCACTGCCGGATCTCCGCAGTCACCCAACAAGCCAAGTACCTGCAGATCGGGAAAATTCCTGCGCAGTTCTGCCTGGATGTTGATCATCAGCAATTCGCTGATTTCAAGAACAACAATCTTGGCGACTCCATGTCGTGCGCATTGACGGCACAATTCCGACCCGATAGATCCGCCGCCCCCCGTCACCAGAACTGTCCGGCCGCGGAGCCAGCCACGGATCAACTCCCAATCCGGCAGGATCGGCTTCCTGCCCAATAGGTCCTCAATCGCAACTTCCTTGAGTTGCCCTGGCAAAGAGTTCCCATCCAGAATATCGGCCAATCGGGGAACAGTGCGGAACGGCAACCCCGTACTTTCGCAGAGGCCCACCACCCGCTGCATGCCGGCGGCGTCGAGTGTCGGAATCGCGATGACAAGAAGCTTGGCGTCCGTCTCTCTGGCAACCGAAGCAACATCATCCAGCCGGCCGAGGATAGGGGTGCCATGCAGCTTGGCGCCCTGCAGATGGGTCGAATCATCCAACAACCCAACCGGTTCATAGTCGCCGGACCGGCGAAGATCCTTGATCAAGGACTCTGCAGCATGACCAGCACCCAACACGAGAACCCGCCGCGCCCTGGCATCCGAATTGACTGCCTGGTAGTCCTTCCAAGCGCGGTACAACAGGCGTGGCGTACCTAGCAACGCCGACAACGCAAAGGGATAGACCACCAATACCGAGATGGGAATACCTTCCAGTCGGCGATACGAGAACACCACGAGAATGGCGAGCAATCCGATGAAACTCGCTTTGAAGATATTGATCAGGTCAGCAACACTGGCAAAACGCCATAGACCCCGATAGAGGCCAACCTTCCAGAAAGCCAGCGCCTGCAGCGCTATGACCACCAATACGTCAAGCGAGAACCAGGGCTGGGGAGGCGCTTCATTCAACAAGGCATAGCGCCCCAGGAACAGCAGCTGCCAACACAGCCAGACCATGACCAGGTCATGCGTCATCACCGCATATCGCAAGCCACCACCAACGAAGCGCTCTCGCAAAGACCTCATACCCGCCATCATCCTTATGAAATTGATCTTGCGCGAAAGGAAATCCAGATCACCGTCGCTGCGGCAATGCAGATTGAGCCCCCTGCCCAACCCCAAACTAGGGGTAGCCTTGAAAATACAACGGCGATTGTAAGCCCGATCAGACTGAAAGCTACGTAACCGAGCGTGACCGCAAAGTGACTAAAATCACGCTTCACCAATCGCTGGTAGAGGTGCTGCGTATGTGCCTCCATCCAAGGCTCTCCGTTCAAGATCCGCAACAGAAGCGTGAATCCGGCATCGATGAAGAACGCCACTGGAAGCAGCAGCCATAGCACTGGAGCAACCTCCGTTACGCAGAGCCCCAAGGCCAGCACCCCGGCAACCAGGTACCCAAGCGCGCCACTGCCCACGTCACCCATGAACACGCGGGCCCGCGGGAAGTTGAACGGAAGAAAGCCGGCACAGCCCACTACAAATGCCCACGCCGCAAATGAATACGGTTGCGGCAACAGCAGTACTGCGCCCAGCCCGACGATGATCGCCTGGGTTGCAGCCAGGCCATTGATGCCATCCATAAAATTCCAGATGTTGATCAATGAAACTGCCAGACCTGCGCAAAACAGCGCCTTGAGCAGGCTGCCGCTTTCCGCCCACACCATTGCGCCCAGCAAAAGGGCAGCCACCAAGTGCACACACAGACGAGGAAGCGCTGGCAAAGCGCGATGGTCATCCCACCAGCCGATACCCGCCACCAGCAGCAAACCGAGAGCGAACACTGTTACTGGAATGGCGAAAACAGGAAGCAGCGCAACTGCGAGCATGCATGCCAGCAGCTGCGACACCACGATACCAATACCGCCGCCACGAGGCGTGGTCACCTGATGGCTGCGACGCTCGCCCGGCTGATCCAACAACTGACGCCACAGCGCGTAGCGGATCGCCCCCCAAGTCACAATAGTTGCAGCGCTGAAAACCAGCATCAACAGAAGGACATAGTGCAACGACACGACTCAGAGGACCGCGAAATTCAGCAGCGGTTTGACCGAACCCCACTCTTTGCAACTGGGGCACTGCCAATGATGGGTACGTGCGCCGAATCCACAACGCGTACAGCGATAGGACGGATTACGAACCAGCAATTGGTCGGTGATGTGTTTGAGGTCCTGTAGCGTCGCGATCGGGTCCGCACCTTCGGCAAGGGTCAAATCGATCAGCGCCGACTCGCCGCGCACCGAGGGGCGATCCTTCAACTGACGGCCCAGATAGGCCCGCGCCGGCGCAACCCCTTCCTGCTCTTCCATCAAGTGCGTCAACGCCAGCACGGGTGCGATGCCCCGGTAGTGCTCGGTCATTTCAGCCAGAAATGCCCGGGCACCGGCGATATCGCCGACATTACGGTAATTCTTCAGCAACTGCGGAAGGATCTCGGGCAAGTAATCCGGATCATTGCGCGCCGCCCGCTCGAACGCCCGGACTGCCAACTCATCGTTGCCGAAGTCGCTCTCCAACCGCCCTTCGATGATGCCGGCACGGACACTCATCGCATCGGCCACGTTGGCCCGTTTGATCGCCGCCCGAGCCTCGTCCAGCCGCCCGGCCGCGCGATGCCGCTCGGCCAACTCGCATTCGAACTGGCCGATCAGCTTGCCCATCGGCTCGTCCGTGACCTCTTCGTAACGGGTGGCATTCTGGATCGCCTTCTCCCAGTCGCGCTCGGCCTGATAGATGCTGATCAGATGTTTCAGGGCCTGTGGCGCCCGCTGATCCAGCTGCGCAAGTTCGGTAAACACGGTTTCGGCGCGATCCAGCAGGCCGGACTTCATGTAGTCCTCGCCCAAGGCGAGCAGTGCCTGCACGCGCTGGGCATCAGTCAGATCACTGCGATTGACCAGCCCCTGATGCAGGCGGATCGCGCGATCCACCTCTCCGCGCCGGCGGAACAGGTGACCCAGCGCCACTTGGGTCTCGAATGTTTCCTTGTCCAGCTCGGCGATATGCAAAAACAGCTCGATCGCCTTGTCCGGCTGCTCGTTGAGCAGATAGTTCAAGCCACGGAAATAGGTGCTGGAAAGACGGCTGACCTGACTCTCACTATGACGCTGCCCCCCACGCCGACCGATCACCCAACCGCTGACCGCCGCGATCGGCAGAAACAGGAAAAACCAGAACCACTCACTGATAAAGGCCATCGGTGATCAGCGTCCATCAAATGGAGAAGGTGGCTGCGCCGAGCCGGAAAGCTCGACAACAGCAGAAGACAGGGCCTTGTTGGCGCGACGCAATCTGGCGTATAGCGGGACAACGAGCCCCAGCAGCACCATGCCGCCGCCAACCAGCGCCCCCAGCAGCAGCGAAGCGATGGTCGCAAGGCCAGAGGTCGTCTGTAATACCCAGAAAGCAAGACTGATGTCGATTGGCTGGGAGTTGAGCGAGCCGATCACCAGCCCACCAACCAGTACCGCCAGCAACAACAACAAACGGACGATTTTCACTCGGCTACCGCCCCTAAAATTTGTGCCCGTAGCTTACCGCCCGAAGCATGAATTCGCAGTACCCGGCGAAAGCGTTCAGGCCGGATCGCTTTCCAGCGGCACGACAGGGCTGACGCGTTCGCGCAACTCCTTGCCTGGCTTGAAGTGCGGCACATGCTTACCTGGCAAGGCCACCGACTCACCCGTCTTCGGGTTGCGCCCCAGGCGGGGCGAGCGGTAATGCAGGGAAAAACTGCCAAACCCACGGATCTCGATCCGCTCACCGGAGGCCAGCGCCCCGCTCATCATTTCCAGCAACGACTTCACCGCCAGATCGACATCGTCTGCCTTCAGATGCGCCTGATGGCGCGCCAGGATTTCGATCAGTTCGGATTTGGTCATTGCGTACTCGTCAATGGCAGGGTCTTACCCTGAAACGGCCCGGACTGATGTCCGGGCCGCCCAGGTCACATCTACAACAGGATGCCCGAATTACTCGGACTTGCTCCCGTTCAGCTGAGCACGCAGCAGTGCGCCCAGGCTGGTGGTGCCTGCCGCCGCTTCGGTCGAGTTCTTGTTGAACTCAGCCAGCGCTTCAGCCGTCTCGGCTTCGTCCTTGGCCTTGATCGACAGCTGCAGGGTGCGGCCCTTGCGGTCCATGCCCACGAACTTGGCTTCGATCTTGTCGCCGACCTTCAGGTGCTGGGTTGCATCGTCAACACGCTCGTTGGCGATATCACGCGCCATCACATAGCCCTCGATACCGTCGGCCAGTTCGATCACGGCACCCTTGGCGTCAACTTCCTTCACCACGCCTTCGACCTTGGAGCCCTTCGGATTGGTCGCCATGTACTGACCGAACGGATCCTGCTCCAGCTGCTTGACGCCCAGCGAGATGCGCTCGCGCTCCGGATCGACCGCCAGCACAACGGCTTCCAGCGTGTCGCCCTTCTTGAAGTTGCGCACGATGTCTTCGCCAGTGGTCGCCCAGCTGATGTCGGACAGGTGGACCAGGCCGTCGATACCGCCATCCAGACCGATGAAGATGCCGAAGTCGGTGATCGACTTGATCTGACCGGACACCTTGTCGTTCTTCTTGTAGATGGCAGCGAAGGTTTCCCACGGATTGGCGGCAACCTGCTTCATGCCCAGCGAGATGCGGCGACGCTCTTCATCGACGTCCAGCACCATCACTTCGACTTCGTCACCAACCTGCACAACCTTGGACGGGTTGACGTTCTTGTTGGTCCAGTCCATTTCGGACACGTGCACCAGGCCTTCGACGCCCGGCTCGATCTCGACGAATGCGCCGTAATCGGTCACGTTGGAGACCTTGCCGAACACGCGGCTGTTGGCCGGGTAACGACGCGAGATGTTATCCCACGGATCTTCGCCCAGCTGCTTCAGGCCCAGCGAAACGCGGTTGCGCTCGCGGTCGAACTTCAGCACGCGCACGTCCAGCTCGTCGCCGACGTTCACGACTTCGGACGGATGGCGCACGCGCTTCCATGCCATGTCGGTGATGTGCAGCAGGCCGTCGATACCGCCCAGGTCCACGAACGCGCCGTAGTCGGTCAGGTTCTTGACGACACCCTTCAGGATGGCGCCTTCCTGCAGCTTGTCCATCAGCTGCTCGCGCTCTTCCGAGTGCTCGCTTTCGACAACCGCACGGCGCGAAACGACCACGTTGTTACGCTTGCGGTCGAGCTTGATGAGCTTGAACTCCAGCTCCTTGCCTTCCAGGTAGGCCGGGTCGCGCACCGGGCGCACATCGACCAGCGAACCGGGCAGGAACGCGCGGACATCCTTGATGTCCACGGTGAAACCACCCTTGACCTTGCCGCTGATGCGGCCGGTGATGGTTTCGTTCTTTTCCAACGCTTCTTCCAGCTCGTCCCACACCATCGCGCGCTTGGCCTTCTCGCGCGACAGGACGGTTTCGCCGAAGCCGTTCTCGAGCGAGTCGAGGGCAACCTTCACCTGGTCACCCACGCCCACGTCGATCTCACCAGCGTCGTTACGGAACTGTTCGATCGGCACGATGCCTTCGGACTTCAGGCCGGCGTTGATCACCACCACGTCGCCGCGGACATCAACGACGGTACCGATAACGATGGCACCGGGCTTCAGCTTGGCCAGATTGGCCTGACTGGCTTCAAACAGTTCTGCAAATGATTCGGTCATTTAGATTTACTCAGTTGAACACACGGACAGCGGATCTGTTGCGGAAACCCGTACTGCCCAGCCTGTTGGTCGGCTCCGTGGAAGCAGCCGCATGTGAATGGAAAAACCCACCACGCACTATTGCGCAGCGGGGTTGTTGCAACTTCTCTTCTGCGACTGCGGCCGATGCACTGGCCACACGCGGCGCAGCGTGGATCAAGCCCCCTGCGTGGGGACCAGACCCAGCACCCTGGCAACGACGTCGTCGATGCCAATGCCGCTGGTGTCGATGAGGACAGCATCGTCTGCCGGCCTCAGGGGCGCCACTGCGCGTTGTGCATCACGGGCGTCGCGGGCCATGATCTCGCGCAGGAGGTCTTCAAAGTTAACCGAAACCCCTTTTTCTTTCAACTGCTTATGCCGGCGCAATGCACGCTCTTCAGCGCTCGCAGTCAGGAAAACCTTGAATGGGGCATCCGGAAAGATCACTGTTCCCATGTCGCGACCATCGGCCACCAGTCCCGGCGCAAGCCTGAATGCGCGCTGCCGCTCCTTCAGCGCCGCCCGCACCTCCGAAATCGCCGCAATCGCCGAGGCCAGCGCCCCGGTGGTTTCCAGCCGGAGCTCGTCGGTGGCGTCGGTACCGTTCACCAGCACCCGCAGACTCTCACCCTGCTCAACGAACTGGACCTTGGTATCGAACGTGCACCGCACCAGTGCCGAGGCGTCAGAGGTATCGATGTCCGCCCAACTGGCCGCCACCCCCACCGCCCGGTACAGCGCCCCCGAGTCCAGATAGTGCCACCCCAGGTGACGGGCAACGATACGACTTACGGTACCTTTGCCCGCCCCGGAGGGGCCATCAATGGTCAAAACGGGAGGAAGCTGGCTCATCGGGAGGCCTGTTTTGATGGGAGTCAGCCTATTCTAGCGCCCCACACCACCACCCTGACGTAGCGACAGCGCGCAACCACTTGAACCGCCATGGAAATAGCCGGTAGAATGGCGGGCTTGAACGAGCGTCCACCTGCATATCCGCGGCCGCGCTCCTGAGAACTCCAACAGTTATCCGCCGAGGTATGCCATGAAAATTCTGTCCTCCCTGAAGTCGGCGAAGGCCCGTCATCGCGATTGCAAGGTCGTCCGCCGTCGCGGCAAGATCTTCGTGATCTGCAAGTCGAACCCGCGCTTCAAGGCTCGCCAGCGCTGAGCCGATTGGCGCGAGCCAGTCACGGGATCCGCACGGTTTCCGACTTCACAAAAAGCCGCCTTCGGGCGGTTTTTTGTTGCTGCATCCACCTACCGGCTGCCGCGTATCGACCGGCAACACCAATACGCGCGACAAGACCATCTATTTGTCGCCGTTTTTTGCTGTAATCGACACTTGTCCTCTGGGGAGCAGCGACTATGAAACACACGATCCACGCACTAACCCTGATCACCCTGTTGGGTGCGACGTCAGCCGCCATGGCCGATACCCTGCTCATCGAGCGGGTCCAGGAACAGTCCGCCAGCGTCTTGCCGGCCCGCGGCCAAACCATGAGCCAGGTCGAAGCGCGCTTCGGTGCTCCGCAGGAGCGCCTTGAGCCGCGGGGCGGCCAGAAACGCCAATGGCCGACCATCCATCGCTGGGTCTATCCGGCATTCACTGTGTATTTCGAAAAACAGCGCGTGATCGATGTTGTCGCGCGCCAAGCCAGCCCTGATGAAATCGGGCCAAAGCCCCCTATCCGCTGACCCTTTCCGCCCCGCGTGACGGCGGGCATCCACGCCCACCGTCACTTACACCCACGCATTGGGCACGGGGCCCTGCATGCACGAGAACATGAACGATACGCTCCGCTTTCCGGCCGAATGGGAATCCCAGTCCGGCGTACTGATCGCCTGGCCTCACGCCGACACCGACTGGGCCGATCGCCTGGCCGAGGTTGAAGAGACCTACATCGCCCTGGTTGCCGCGATCACCCGTTTCCAGCCTGTGCTGATCTGCGTGGCCGATGACGATATCGAGACCTACGCGGAAATGCGGTTGCGCTCGAACCGGATCGACATGGAGCGTGTGCGCTTTGTCACCGCCGCCTACGACGATACCTGGCTGCGCGATTCCGGCCCGATCACCCTCAAGCGCGGCGACGGCAGCTTCCAGCTGCTGGATTTCCGCTTCACCGGCTGGGGTGGCAAGTTCGAAGCCAGCCTGGATGACCAGCTGGTCGGCGTGCTGCATGCCGCTGGCGTGTTCAACCATGCCGACGTGCGCAGCATCCCGTTCGCGCTGGAGGGCGGCGGTATCGAGACCGACGGTCAAGGCACGCTGCTGACCACCTGGCAGTGCCTGCACGAACGTCACCCGGACCGCGACCGCGCCTCGCTCAGCGCCGACATGGCCGCCTGGATGCAGCAGGACCGCGTGCTGTGGCTGGACCATGGCTATCTGGAAGGCGACGATACCGACGCGCACATCGACACGCTGGCCCGCTTTGCGTCAGCCGACAGCATCGTCTACCAGAATTGCGATGACCCGCTGGATTCGCACTACGCCGAACTGCAGGCCATGGGCGCGGAACTGGCCGCGCTGCGTACTGCCGATGGCAACCCGTACCGCCTGTTCCCGCTGCCGTGGCCGCAGCCGGTGCTCGATGAGGGCCGCCGCCTGGCCGCTTCCTACGCAAACTTCCTGATCATCAACGGTGCGGTACTGATGCCGGCGTATGGCGATGCGGCCGATCAGGCCGCACGCGACGTATTGGCGCAGGCCTTCCCCGGTCGCGAGATCGTGCAGGTCCCCTGCCGCTCGCTGATCTGGCAGAACGGCAGCCTGCACTGCATCACCATGCAATTGCCGGCCGGCCTGCTGGCCAGCTGATCCGCCACCTCCTGCGCCGCCACAGCGCTACCGCCTGAGGCGGCGCGTGTTCAGCCGCCGCGGACAATCCGCCGTGGCTTCCGCGCTACCATGCGCCCTCCCCTTGCAGGACCTGTAATCGGATGAGCTCCCGTCACACCCTTTCCGTCGCCCTGATCCAGGAACGCAACCACGGCGATGCCGCCGCCAATCTGGACGTGATCGAGGCCCGCGTGGCCGAGGCCGCCGCGCAGGGCGCGAAGCTGGTGCTGCTGCAGGAGCTGCACAACGGCCCCTATTTCTGCCAGCACGAGTCGGTGGATGAATTCGATCTGGCCGAGCCGATTCCCGGCCCCAGCACCGAGCGTTTGGCCGCGATCGCGAAAAAGTACGGCGTCGTGCTCGTCGGCTCGCTGTTCGAACGCCGCGCCGCCGGCCTGTACCACAACACCGCGGTGGTCTTCGAAAAAGACGGCACCTTGCTGGGCAAGTACCGCAAGATGCACATCCCCGATGACCCGGGCTTCTACGAGAAGTTCTACTTCACCCCGGGCGACCTCGGCTTCACCCCGATCGACACCTCCGTCGGCCGCCTCGGCGTGCTGGTGTGCTGGGACCAGTGGTATCCGGAAGCGGCGCGCCTGATGGCACTGGCGGGCGCCGAGCTGCTGCTCTACCCGACCGCGATCGGCTGGGATCCGGAGGATGTGCAGGACGAGAAGAACCGCCAGCGCGACGCCTGGGTGCTGAGCCATCGCGGCCATGCCGTGGCCAATGGCGTGCCGGTGCTGAGCTGCAATCGCGTCGGTCACGAAACCTCGCCGCTGGGGGCCTCGGGCATCGACTTCTGGGGCAACAGCCACGTCCTCGGCCCGCAGGGTGAATTCCTCGCCGAGGCCGGTGGTGAGCCGACCATCTTGGTGTGCGATATCGACCTGCAGCGCAGCGAACACGTGCGCCGCATCTGGCCGTTCCTGCGCGATCGCCGTATCGATGCCTACGGTGATCTGCTCAAGCGCTACATCGACTGACACCCGCAGGCCCTCCGTGACCCTCCAGCTGCGCCCGGCCACACCCGCCGACATTCCCGCCATCACCGCCATCTATGCGGTCGAGGTGCGGGAACTGGTCAACACCTACGAATACGAGGTGCCCAGCGAAGCGGAAATGGCGCAGCGCATGGCCGACATCACCGGACGCGGCTTTCCCTACCTCGTCGCGATCATCGACGGCGAGGTGGGCGGCTATGCCTACGCCAACAGTTACCGCGCCCGCATCGCCTACCAGTGGACGGTGGAGAACTCGGTGTACGTGGATGCCCGCTACCAGGGTCGCGGCATCGGCAGCGCGTTGATGCAGGCGCTGATCGACGACTGTACCGCGCGCGGTTTCCGGCAGATGGTCGCGGTGATCGGCGAGCCCACCAACACCGCCTCCATCAAGCTGCACGAGCGTTTCGGCTTCGAGCTGGTCGGCGTGTTCCGCGGGCTCGGCCGCAAGCACGGCCGCTGGCTGGATACCGTGCAGATGCAGCGTGCACTCGGCGATGGCGCCAACACGCCACCCAACAATGAATGAAGCAATGACCGACAACTTTTTTGACGCCGACAGCGACCTGCTCGCCGGCCAGCCGGTGCGCATCGTCGAACGCGACGGCGTGCGCTACACCTTGCTGGGTACCGCACACGTGTCGCTGGCCAGCGTGCAGGCCGTGGAACAGGCCATCGGCAGCGGCCGGTTCGATGCGGTCGCCGTGGAGCTGGACCCGCAGCGCCTGCAGGCACTGACCAATCCCGATTCGCTCGCGCAGCTGGATCTGATCGACGTCATTCGCAAGGGCCGCGTGGCGCTGTTTGCCGCCAACCTGGCCCTGGCCGCCTACCAGCGCCGCCTGGCCGAGCAGCTGGGCATCGAGCCCGGTGCCGAGCTGAAACGTGCGGTACAGCTGGCCAAGGAACGCGACCTGCCAGTGCACCTGATCGACCGTGATGTCGGCCTGACCTTCCGTCGTGCATCGCAACGCCTGGGCTTCTTGGGCAAGATCAAGCTGGTGATGGGGCTGGGCGCCGGGCTGTTCTCGTCGGAGGATGTGGGCGAAGAGGAAATCGAGAAGCTCAAGCAGGGCGACATGCTGGAATCGAGCTTCGGCGAGTTCGCCAGCGAGAGCCCGGCGCTGTATGAAGCCATCATCGGCGAGCGCGACCGCTACATGGCCACGCGCCTGCGCGAGGAGTATCACAGCGAACAGCGCAATGTGCTGGCGGTGGTTGGCGCCGGACACCTGGCCGGACTTGCCCGCTACCTGGAGACCGATACCGAAGCCCCGGCGACGCTGCGCGAGCAGCTCGAAGCCGTGCCGAAGAAGCGCAATATCCCGTGGATCACCCTGACCATCCTGGCGGTGGTGCTGGCCGGGATCGGCATCGGCTTCTGGCGCGGCGGCCTGGACATGGGCGCGCACATGCTGGCGATCTGGGCGCTGTACACCGGTGGTCTGGCCGGCCTGGGTGCGTTGCTGGCCCGCAGCCATCCGCTGAGCATCCTCACCGCGATCGCCGTGGCGCCGTTCAAGCCGTTCCGGCTGAGCATTCCCACCGGCGCCTTTGCCGCGATGGTGGAAACCCGCCTACGCAAACCGGCCTATCTCGATTTCCTGCAACTGCGTGACGATGCGCAGACTCTCAAGGGCTGGTACCGCAATCGTGTCACCCGCATCGTACTGACCTTCATGCTGACCAATCTGGGCAGCATGCTGGGACTGTGGCTGACCGGCTTCACCGTCTACGGCAAGCTCGCCAGCTGAGCTGACCGCTTCACCCTTGAAAAAAGCCCGCATCGCTGCGGGCTTTTTTCTTTCAGCGGGTGCGACGCCGATCAGCTTTCCAGCACCGGGCCGTCCACCGGCAAGCCGCGTGCGCGTCGTACCAGCCGCGCCGTGCCCATACGCAGGTCATCGAGAATGGCGTAGATGGTGGGCAGGAACAGCAGGCTGACCACCGTGGAGAAAGCCAGGCCACCGGCAATGGCGCGCGCCATCGGGTGATACGGCGGCATGCCATCGGCGGTTTCGGTATTCAAGGCGATCGGGATCATCGCCAGGATCGCCGTGCCCATGGTCATCATGATCGGCCGCAACCGCTCGCGGCTTCCCTCCACCAGCGCATCGGTGCGGGCCATGCCACGCCGCCGCAGATTGTTGATGTGCTCGATCATCACAATGCCGTTGTTCACCACCACGCCCATCAACACCAGGATGCCGATCACCGCCATGATGTTCATCTCGGTACCGGTCAGCCAGAACAGCCAGTACACGCCGAAGATCGAGAACAGCACGCAGGACATGATCGCCGCCGGAAACAGCAGCGACTCGAACACCGCGGCCATGATCACCAGCATGAGGATCAGCGCGATGAAGATGCTGTTCACCATCTGCTGCATGCCATCGAAGTTGATGTTGAAGCCGCCGCCAGCGAAGGTGTAGCCGTAGCCCGGTGGGAACTGCACGCCGTCCAGGGTGGCTTCCACCGACTTGCGCGCCGCATCCATCGCCACGTCCTTGGCCAGCCCGGCCTCCACCCGCAGCATGGTCTGCCGGTTCAGGCGCTGGATCGAATTGGCCGCCGGATTGACGTCGACATCGACCATCGCCAGCAGCGGCACTTCCGCGCCGCTGGAGGTGCGCACCATGAACGAGGAAAGATCCTCGATGCCGTAGCTCTCCGAACCGGCGAAGCGCACGTTGACCGGAATCTCCACATCATCGCGATGGAAGTCGCGCAGCGAGGAGCCACGCAACGCCATACCCACGAACTGCGCCACCTGCTGTGCGCTGAAGCCGTAGGCGGCTGCACGCTCCCGGTCCACGCGCACCGCCAGTTCGGCATTGGCATCGCCGGTATCCACGCGTACGTCGCGCAGCTTCGGATCACGCGCCAGCATCGGCACGATATCGTCGGCCAGCTCCCGCAGGGTCTGGGTCGAATCACCGACCAGGCTGAAGCGGATGCCCTGGCCTTCGCTGCCCTGCCCGCCCGGCCAGCCGATGCCGATCTTCGCCCGCGCCGACTGCGGCAGCCCCTTGCGCACCTCCTCCTCGATCTTCTTGCTCAGCTCGGCATCATCGATGTCCAGGAACAGGCGGGTCTGCGCCCAGCCCTGTTCGCTGTAGCGGCTGTAGACGCGCTTGATATGGAAATCCTTGCGATGGGCGTTGACGAAATCCTCCACCCGCGCCACTTCCTTGCCCATCTCCTCCTTGGAGTAGGAGCCCTTCCACTGGTAGAAGATGTTGATCTCGTCCGGATCGCTTTCATCGCCACCGCCCTGGGTGTGGGTCATCGGCCATACGCTGACCAGCGAGATGAACAGGATGCCGGCCACACTCCAGCCACGGTGCAGCAGCGTCCAACGCAGCGCCTTCGCATAGCGGTCCTGCAGACGACTGATGAAGGGCGATTTCACCGCCGGCGGCGTCTTCATCCGTGCCGAGAGCATCGGGATCAGGCTCACCGCCACCAGCCACGAGGCCAGCAGCGACACGGAAATGGTCACCGCCAGCTGCGACAGGTAGATGGTGATGATGTTCTTCTCGCCGAACATCATCGGCAGGAACACCACGCAGTGGCACAACGTGCCGGCGGACAGGGCAATCGCCACGTGCCGGGTACCGACAATGGAGGCCATCGCCGGCTGGTCGGGAAATTTCTCCCGCTCCTGGTAGATGCTTTCCACCACCACCACCGCGTTGTCCACCAGCATGCCGACCGCCAGCAGCAGGCCCATCATCGAGATGATGTTCAAGGTGATGCCGGTGAAGTACATGAAGCCCAACGTCATGATGAAACAGATCGGAATGGCCATCGATACCATCAGCGTCGAGGGCCAGTGGCGCAGGAACGCGTACAGCACGATCACCGACAGCAGCAGACCGATCGCACCGGCCTCTGCCAGCTTCAGCAGCGAGGTGGTCACCGCCTGGCCCTGGTCGTCGGCGATCTCGATATCGATCCCGCGCATCGCCGGATCGTTTTCCAGCACCTTGATCTCGGCCCGCACAGCGCGCGAGAGATCCACCAGATTGGCCGAACGCTCCTTGTAGATGTCCACACCCACACTGGGCCGGCCTTCCATCTGCCGCACATAGTTCATGCGCTGCGGCTGGAAGCTGACTTCGGCGATATCGGACAGACGGGTGCCGCGATTGTTGATGCGCAGGTCACGCAAGGCCTGCAACTCCAGAAGCTCGCCGCGCGGCTGCACGCGCAGGCGACGGCCGGCCTCGTTGATCTGGCCGGCCGAAACCGAGAAATTGGCCGCCTGCAACTGCTGCACCAGCTCGTTCAGGGCGACGCCATGCGCGCTGAGGCGATCCTTGTCCAGCGCGACCAGTACTTCCTGCTTGGCGACGCCTTCGACCTCGATGCGGGCCACGCCTGGCAGGCGCTCCAGCCGCTGCTTGATGCTGCGTTCGATCAGATCGACGCGCGCGGTCAGATCCTCCTCGCTGTTCAGACGCAGGCTCATCGCCTCGCGGTCGCTGGTGCTCCAGCGCTGCACGTAATAGCGGCGGAAATCGTCCGGCAGCTGGTCGCGGATCGCGTCGATGCGCTCGCGGGCCTCGGAAGCGGCCATGGCGATATCCCGGCCCCAGTCACTGAACTCGACCTGGATCGTGCCGCCTTCGGCATTGGCGCGCGAGTTCATCGACTTGATACCGGGCATCGTGGCAATGGCCTCTTCCACCGGCCGCAGCACGTTGCGCTCCACTTCTTCCGGCGTGGATCCGGGGTACGGCAATGACACGAAGAAGAAGGGAATCGTCGCTTCCGGTTCGGCCTCCAGCGGCAGTTTGAATGCGGCGATCAGGCCGATCGCCACCATCGAGACAAACAGCATGATGGTGGTGACGGGGCGGCGGATGGACAGCTCGGTGATGTTCATCCGGGTCAGTCCTTCGCCGCGCCGTCGAGGGCGTCCTGCTCGCGTGCCAGCACCTGCACCGCCTGTGCGGCCACCTGCCGGGCACGCAGGCCGCGCTCGGCGTAGTACTCGTCCGGCTTGCGGTCCAGCAGGTCATAGACCACCGGGATCACCAGCAAGGTCAGCAGTGTGGAGACCAGCAGGCCGCCGATGACGGTGATCGCCATCGGCGAACGCACCTCGGCACCTTCACCGACAGCCAGGGCCAGCGGCAGGAAGCCGAACACCGCACACAAGGTGGTCATCATGATCGGACGCAGACGCGAGCGTGCGCCTTCCACCAGCGCCTGTCGTTTGGCCACGCCTTCCTCGCGCAGCTGGTTGACCTTGTCGATCAGGATGATCGCGTTCTTCACCACCAGCCCGACCAGCAGGATCAGACCGATGAACACCACCACCGAAACGGGCGAGCGCGACAGCAGCAGCGCGCCCACCGCACCGACCAGCGCCAGCGGAATGGTGAACAGGATGACGAACGGATGCAGCAGTGATTCGAACTGCGAGGCCATCACCAGATACACCAGGAACACCGCCAGACCGAAGGCGAACAGCAGCGAACGGATCGACTCGCCCAGCTCCTGGCCCTGGCCACCGATATGCATGCCCACATCGGTACCGAGCGGATTCTGCGCCACCAGGCTCTGCACCTCGGTGATCGCCTTGCCCAGATCGATATCACGCAGGTTGGCCGAGACAATGGCCACGCGGCGCTGATCGGCGCGATGGATTTCGCTGGGGCCAGTGGTGGAAACCACTTCGGCCACCGAACCCAGCTCGACCGGCTTGGAACCGCTGGGATGCACGATCAGCCGGCGGATATCCTCCACCGAGGAACGCTCCGATTCCTGCACGCGCACCAGCACGTCGATCTTGCGGTCGCGGAAGCTGTAGCGGGTGGCCACATTGCCGCGCACCTTGTTCACCACCGCATCGGCGATCTGCCGTGTGGTCAGGCCCAGCGCCGCGGCGCGCTCCTGGTCGAACACGATCTGGATTTCCGGAAAGCCCTGCTCCACCGTCGATTTGACGTCGGCATAGTGCGCATTGCCGCGCAGCAGGTCGGCCAGGCGGTTGCCCGCCACACGGATGTCCTCGAGGTTGTTGCCTTCGATCTCGATCTCCAGCGGCGGCGACAACGCGAACAGCTCCGGACGGGCGAAGTCGACCTGCGCGGCCGGCCAGGCCTTCATCGTCTGCCGCAGCTTTTCAGTCAGCTCCGGCTCGCGCGAGGTGTCGCTCATCACCACCGACAGCTTGCCGATGTTCTCGCCGCTTTCGGTCGGGCTGGCATCCAGCCGGGTGCCGGTGCCGGAAACGCCATACAGCAGGCGCACGCCTTCTTCGTTGGCATGCGTGCGCTGCACCTCGCGCACCAGCGCATCGGTCTGCGCCAGCGGCGTGCCCGGCGGCAGCTTGGCGGTCATCTCGAAACGGTCCTGGGCCAGCTGTGGCAGCAGGTCCACCCCCAGCAATGGCAGCGCGGCCAGGGTCAGGCCGAAGGCCAGCGTTGCAAAGCCCAGCACCGGCCACGGCCGCTTCAACGCCGCCGGCAATGCCTTCAGGTAGGCGGCTTCGGCACGGCCGTAGGGCGCCATCGCCAGATCGCTGGCCTTGCGCATCACCGGGCCCACCACCGCCGAGATGCCGCGGAAGACCCGCACCACCGACCAGACCAGCGCCAGGAAACCGTAGCGGATCAGCGCGCCGATACCACGGCCGGTGTAGGCCATCGGCTTCTGCCAACGGCTGGCCGGACGCCACGGCTGTTGCGGATCCTCGGCCGGAAACTCCAGCGGCGGACGGCCCTTGAGCGCGCTCAGCATCGGGATCAGCGTCATCGACACCACCAGCGACACCGCGATGGCGATGGACACCGTCAGCGCCTGGTCGCGGAACAGCTGGCCGGCGATACCTTCGACGAACACCAGCGGCAGGAACACCGCGATGGTGGTGAGCGTGGAGGCCACCACCGCCATGAATACCTCGCGGGTGCCCTTGATCGCCGCTTCCAGCACGCCCATGCCGCGCTCGCGCGCCTTGGCGATGGATTCGAGCACCACGATCGAGTCATCCACCACCAGACCGGTGGCCAGCGCCAGCCCCCCCAGCGACATCACGTTCAAACTCAGGCCCAGCTGGCCCATGAAGAAGAACGTGGCGATGATCGAGATCGGCAATGACAGCGAAATGACGAAAGTGCTCCAGCCATCGCGCAGGAACAGGAAAATGATCAGGATCGACAGCAGGCCTCCGATCACCGCATCGATCTTGACGTCCTTGATGGCGTGGCGGATGAAGACCGACTGGTCCTCCACCTGTGTCAGCTCGATGTCCTTGGGCAGCTGCTTGCGGATGGCTTCCAGCCGGGTTTCCAGGGCATCGGCGGTGGACACCGTATTGGCATCGCCTTCCTTGTAGATGGCCAGCTCCACGGCCTCACGGCCGCCGCTGCGGATCACCGCCTCGCGTTCCTTGTAGCCCTGGTAGACGTTGGCCACATCCTTCAATCGCACCGTGGCCACACCGCCACCGTTGCCGTCATTGCGCATCGCGGCGATCACATTGGGATCGCGACTGCCGAGAATGGCCATCATCAACTGCCGGTTCTCCCCGGCCGCCGCCGCTCCGCCGGAACCCCCGGTGGTGGTCAGCAGCATCTCGCGCATCTGCTCGACCGTGGCGAACTGGTTCACGGTACGCACCAGATAGCGCTGCGAGCCCTCCTCCAGGCGACCGCCCGAGAGATTCACGTTCTCCTGCTGCAGGCGCTGGATCACCGTATCCAGCGACAGGCCGAGCTGAGCCAGCTTGCGCTGGTCGATCTCCACCTGGATTTCGTCTTCCAGACCGCCGCCGACCTTGACCGCGGCCACACCGCTGACCGGTTCGAGCTTGCGCTTGAGATCCTCGTCGGCATAGCGGCGCAGCTCCATCAGCCGGCGCACCGCATCGGCCTCGCTGCCGGCTTCCTGCCTGGACGACAGCGCCAAGCGCATGATCGGCTGGGTCGACGGATTGAAGCGCAGCAGCACCGGCGGCTTGGCCTCCAGCGGCAGCTGCAGCGTCTCCATCTTGTCGCGCACGTCCAGACCGGCCTGCTGCATGTCCGTGCCCCAGGCGAACTCGAGCACCACATCGCTCTGCCCGGTGCGCGAGATCGATTTGAGCTTGCGCAGGCCCTTGACGATGCCCAGCGCCTCTTCGGCCGGTTGCGAGATCAGCGTTTCGATTTCCGCCGGCGCCGCACCTTCGTAATCGGTACGCACGGTCAGCGTGGGATAGCTCAGGTCCGGCAGCAATTCGACCTTCAGGCTCTGCAGCGAGATCAGGCCGAACAGCACCAGGGTCAGCGTCATCATCGCGATGGTGACGCGCCGGCGCGTGGCGAACTCGATCAGATCGAAGCCGCCGCCGGGGGCCGATGGAGCAGGGCCACTCATTGCTTGGACGCCTGTGCGGCCGGTGCCTTGGCGGCGACTTCGGCCGGCTTGTCCTTGCCGATCACCTGCACCGCACTGCCTTCGCGCAAGGCCGCCTTGCCGGCGATCACCACTTCATCGCCCGGCTTCAGCCCTTCACGCACTTCGATCCAGCCCGCATCGTCGTAGCCCAGCTTGAGCGTGGTGCGCAGGGCCTTGCCATCGCGCACCACGTACACCGCCGGCTGTCCGCCGTCTTCCAGCAGCGCATTGCGTGGTACCACGAGCGCATCGGCGCGCTGGTCATAGTTGATGCTCAGCCGGCCGAACATACCCGGCTGCAGGTCGGGCTCGCCGGAGAACGTGGTGACCACACGGAACGTGCCGGTACCGGTATCGACCACCGGCGACACCCGGTCCACCGTGCCGGTGAAGCTGCGTCCGGGCAATGCATCGGCCGCCAGTTCCACCACCTGGCCCGGCTTGAGCTTGGCGATTTCGCGCTCGGGCACATTGAGCGTGGCTTCCAGCTGTCCGGTATCGACGATGCGGAAAATCGGCGAGTTGATCTGCACGAAGTTGCCCGGCTTGATATCGCGCGAGGCGATCACACCGGAGATCGGCGCCACTACCGTGGTGTAGGAAAGCTCCAGCGTCGCCATGCGGTACTGGGCACGGGCGTTCTCCAGATCAAAACGCAACTGGTCGACATCGGCGGCACTGACCAGCTGCTGCTCCACCAGCCTCTGCGCGCGGTGATAGCTGTTTTCCAGCTTGCGCATCTGCGCCTCGCTTTGCGCCACCGCCAGGCGCGCGCGGTCCGGATCCAGCCGCACCAGCGGCTGCCCGGCACGGACCGTCTGGCCCTCTTCGACCATCACCGCCAGCGCCACGCCGGAGGTCTTGGCCACCACCTGCGATTCGGCACGCGCATCCAGCGCGGCCGTACCGGTATAGCTGGCGGCGATCGCACGGTTGGTCGCCCTGGCCACTTCCACCGGCACCGCATCGATGGCCTTCTGTTCCTCGGGCGTCTTGGCCTGGGCCTCCTCGCCTCCGGCTTTGCATCCTCCCAGCAGCAGGGCCGAAGAGATCAGAAGTGCGGCGGCGCAGGTTCCGGTGCGGCCGTACAGAGTAGAAAGTCGCGACATCGTCTTGTCCCAGGGATGCGTAGGCAGGTGTTGTAGATAAGTATTGCACCACCCCACAGTCACACCATGCCCCGAAAGTCATGGATCGGTGAGGAGCACGCAGTATGGGCTGACGCGCCGCAGCATCAACCACAGGTTCCGATCGCATAAATACGCGGGCTATACTCGGCCCGTTCCGTGTCCCCACGGCGGAACCCCAGCCCCGCTCACCGGACAAGGAAACCATGCGCCCGCAGCCGCTCGCCGCTTGTTTCGCTCTGGCTTTCGCCCTGACCTTCGGGGCCGCCCAAGCTGATCCGTCGTCTGACGCACCCGCCGTCCCTACCACGCCGGCACCGGCCGTAACCGGCAACGTGGAGGCCGGCAGAACCCTCGCCTACACCTGCCAGGGCTGCCATGGCCTGACCGGCTACAAGAACGCCTACCCCAGCTATCGCGTGCCCAAGATCGGCGGGCAGTCTTCGGCCTACCTGACCCAGGCGCTGATGGAATACCGGCAAGGCAAGCGCAAGCACCCGACGATGCAGGCGCAGTCGATGAGTTTCAGCGCGCAGGAAATCGCCGACCTGTCCGCCTATCTGTCCACCCTCAAATAAGCGCCGACCATGACGAAAGCCACGCACGCAATCCGCCTGTCCATCGCCCTGTTCGCCGCCGTTGCCATGGCTGCGTGTTCGCAGTCCGAGGTGGAATCGACCGGAAAGTCCGCCGCCGACCCCGGCCATGCCAGCGGCGAGCACAACTCCCGCTCCTCGGCCGGACTGCCCCAGGGCCGCATCGCCGCCGGCGAGCAGCTGGCCGCGGCCAAAGGCAAGGCCACCGGGCAGAGCTGCATCGACTGCCATGGGGCCGATGGCAACGCTCCGATCGACCCGACCTATCCCAAACTGGGCGGCCAGTACGGCGACTACCTCGCCCATGCACTGCAGACGTACCGCGGCGGTACCCGTGATCACATGCTGATGACCCCCCAGGCCAAAGACCTGAGCGATCAGGACATCGCCGATCTGGCGGCCTACTTCGGCTCGCGCCCGAGCCAGCTGCGCGACCTGCACGGGGTCGACTGATCCACCCTGCATTTGGGTTTCCAAAGCCGCCGGGAAGGCGGCTTTGTTCTGTCAGCCCACCCGCAAACGCCCTCGGGCATAGCTGCCGGTGGATATGCCGTTTTTCCGATGCCTGATCTGCGCAGAGAACTTCCCCGTTATCGTCGCCGCAGAGACCGCCGCCATCGGCTTCCATGCAACGCGTTTCATCGCGGCCGCGACCACCGGTGCGGCCATGGTGATCGCATTGGAACGATTGCGTCAGGAAGAAGCGCTTGAGATTCCTGCCAGGCTCCGCACCGAAGATGCACGGGGCTTCTTCGAGCAGATGGTTGAAGGCGGCCCCACTACCGCACGCCCGCCAGACAGCGGTTTCACTTCTTTCATCATGGGCAGCTGACCAGCAACACACCCGAAACCAGCGCCACTGACACGCATCAGCGGCTGCCGTTGTCTTCCTGCAATTCCTTCTTGAACGGGATATCCGGCGGCGGCCGTGCCTCGGCCGGCTGCTCCTGCATGTTCGGATCGGTCAGGCCGCAGCCGCCGCCGAACTGCAGCAGCGACACCACGCAGGAAATCCTGCTGCTGGAGCCGGGAATCGGAATCTCGATGCTCTTGATGCCCTTGCGCACCCACTCGGCCAGCAGCGACTCGCTGGGCACCCAGTACTTGTCGAGCGAGGTCGGTGTGTAGTCGTACGGCGGGCGCTTGAGCCAGGTGCCGGACTTGGCAATGCGCTCACGGCTCCAGCTGTCCGACTCGCCTCCCGGCGCACCGCGCGGGGAATCCTGGGCCTGCCCTTCGCTGCCAGCCAGTCGCACCGAGCCATCGGCGTTGAACAGCCCCTCGCCCTGGTCCGCCCGCCCGCCAGCATCGCCCGCCATCGGCCGCTGTGAGGCGCCCCAGTCGTCGTCGCGGGTGGGCGTGGCCCAGCCGCCACTGCGATCCTGCGGCTTCGGCCCGGCCCCGGCACTGCTGCCGGATCGCGGCACGGATGTCGCCGCCATACCCGTCGAGGCAGCTCCTTCACGCTGAGCGGTCACGTCCGCCCGCGCACTGCCAGTGGCTGTGGCCATCGTCCCCGCGGCGGGCGCGGGCGAGGCTACTGGCGCATCCGGCACTCCGGGCAGCTGTCGTTCGCGCACCGCCACCTGCGGCGCACTCACCTGCGCATTGATCTCGGGTGACCTTACCGCCGCCATCGGCACATTGCGCTGCGTCGCGGTCTCGATCTGCCGTTCGGCCACCCCCAATTCGGGCGCCTGCACCTGCACCTGCACTTCGACCGCGCGCGCGCGCGGCTGGGTCAGAACCACCGGCTGGGAGGGCGCCACCTCGATCTGGCGTTCGCGGACCTGGACCTGTGGCAGCCGCAGCTGCGGCTGCAGCTCGACCGGGGCGCGTATCGACTGCATCCGCTGTGGACGCTCCATCGCGGTTTCGACCGTGCGTTCCCGTACCGCCGGCACCCGCGGGCTCACGATGGGCGCGTTCACGGCCGGTGGCGGCACCACGAACCGGCGGGTGGGCCGGGTCGTTTCAGTGACCTGCAAGGGTTGTTCGGCCGTCGGTTCGGGAACCGGTACCGGCTTGGACGCATCAATCGACATGCTCTCGAATGCGTCCATCTCCGCGGTCGAGTCCGGAGCAGCGACCGCCTCCTGCGCCGCGGCCGAAGCCGAAGACGACGCCGCGGCCGCTGGCTGCGCAGACGCCGGGATCACCGTGTCAGCCCCGGCATTGGCCACCTGCCCGGCTGCCACCGCGGCCTGCGGCGTACCGCCCCCCTCATCCTCGGGCGTACCGCGGCCGACGTATTCGACCTGTACACGCGCGCCCTCGTCGGCACTGTCCTCGGGGGCATTGCTACGCACCAGCGCGACCCACAGCAGCAGCATCGCAAACAGCAGATGCAGGCCGGCGCTGAAGAAACCGGCGAACCAGCGCAGCCCGCGTTGATCAGGCGGCGGCGGATCACCGCCATGCCAGAACATCAGCAGCATCGTGCGCCACAGCGGCACCACCGGCGCGGCGCCAGGGGACGGCCGCGCCGGTCTGGTCGCCGCCATGGCCAGCATCTCGCTATGGGTGAAGGCGGAGATCGCCCGGGATACGCGGGTCTGCAGCCAGTTGCTCCAGCTGTAGGGCATGCGCGTGCGGCGGTCGTGCAGAATGCTCACCTGCCGGCGCGCGGCCAGCAGATTTACCAGATCACTGACCGGTGTCCCCGGCATGCGGCGGGTGTCGCCTCAGCCCGCGGTTTCGCGCGGGATATAGGGCGCCTGACCGGTGTCGTGGTCGGTGGCGTCGCGTACCGCGGTGATACCGGGCACCCGGCCCATCAGGGTCTTCTCGATCCCCTGCTTCAAGGTCACATCGGCCATGCCACAGCCATGGCAGCCACCCCCGAAGCGCAGCAGCACCACCCCGTCGGCGGAGACTTCCTGCACCGCGACACGGCCACCATGCGAGGCCAGCTGCGGGTTGATCTCGTTTTCAACCACCCAGCGCACGCGCTCGACCATCGAGGCAGCCTCGCCGGGCGCTTCACCCTTGATCTTGGGCGCTTTGATGGTCAGCTGCTGGGTGCCGGCGGCCTGGGTGACGTAATCGATTTCGGCACCGTCCAGCCAGCCCACGCTGGTGGCATCCACATACAGCGTGAAGCCGTCGCAATCGATCGCCCACTCGTCGCCGAGCAGATCGGCTGGTTCGGCGAACTCCAGGCGCGCATCGGCGCGCGGCGTTCCGGGGTCGACGGCACTCAGGCGCACGCCCATGCCGGGCACGGCCTCGCGTTCGATGAGCTTGCGGAAATGGGTCTGAGCGGTATCTGAGATCTGGATCATGCGGGTATTCTAGCCGCGTCTTGGTTGACGCTGATGGGACACTGCTTCCCCGCGCACCATTGTCCAGTCCCCTGCCCGATGGAGGTTCCCGTGGCCCCTGACCTGATACCCCTGGCGCAAGCCAGCTGCATTCCACGCAAAGGCAGCGAGCATCGCCTCGGCCAAGCCCGTCTGGCCGAACTGCTGCCGCAGGTTCCCGGCTGGGAACTGGCCGAGAACGGCCAGGCACTGCTGCGCACCTTCCGTTTCGACAACTATTACCACACCATGGCTTTTGTGAACGCCTTGGCGTGGATTGCACACACCGAGGATCACCATCCGGATCTGGGCGTGCATTACGACCGCGCGGTCGTGCGCTTTTCCACCCACGACGTCGGCGGCCTGAGCGAGAACGACTTCATCTGTGCCGCCAAGGCCTCTGCGCTAACGGAGCAATGACATGAAACTGCGCCTGCTGTTGGGCTCCCTGACCACCGTTGCCGTGCTCGGCGCCTGCAATTCGCCACAGCCACCGGCCAGTGCCGCGGTCGCCCCCACCGAGGTTGCCGCCTTGCAGACCCCGCCGCCGGACTATCCGGCCGAGCTGGCCTGCACCGGCGTAGGCGGAAAGAGCGTGCTGAACGTACTGGTCGGTGCACAGGGCACGCCGACCGACGTGACACTGGTCACCAGCAGCGGCAACAGCCAGCTGGACGACTCGGCCATCACCCGCGTGCGTGAATGGAAGTTCAAGCCGGCCACCCGCAACGGCCAGCCGGTCCCCACCACGATCCAGGTGCCGGTCAGCTTCAACCCGCCGCAACCCAAGCCGGACGAGTGCTTCGCGATCGAGGAGCGGATGCGCCGCGGCGGCTGAGCCTCTTCTCCCCCCGGCGCGCATCCGATGCACGAGATTCCCAGCGGCAATCTCTGGATCGCGTTCTCGTTGACGCTGGCTGCCGGCCTGGCCACCGCCATCGGCAGCCTGATGGTGCTGTTCTCGCGGCGCCCGAACCCGCGCCTGCTGGCGTTCGGACTGGCCTTTGCCGGCGGCGCGATGGTCTATGTGTCGCTGTCGGAAATCCTGAACAAATCCATCGCCTCATTCACTTTAGCCCATGGCGACAGACTCGGATTCACCTGGGGCACCCTCTCGTTTCTGGCCGGGGTGCTGCTGATCGCCGCCGTCGACCATCTCATACCCAACCCGCACGAGACCCTGGATACGCGGGACCCCGCCCTGCGCGCCGACAACCGCAACCACATCCGCCGCGTCGGCCTGCTGAGTGCGCTGGCGATCACCGCGCACAACTTCCCCGAAGGCCTGGCCACCTTCTTCGCCACCCTGGAAAGCCCCTCGGTCGGCGCACCGCTGGCCTTCGCCATCGCCATCCACAACATTGCCGAAGGCATCGCCATCGCCGTGCCGGTGTACTTCGCCACCGGCAGGAAATCCTGGGCCTTTGCCGCCAGCCTGCTGTCGGGACTGGCCGAACCGGTGGGCGCGGGGATCGGCTATTTCGCCCTGGCCGACATGCTCTCGCACGACACCTTCGGCGTCGTGTTCGGGCTGATCGCCGGGATCATGGTGTTCCTGGCGCTGGACGAACTGCTGCCGGCCGCCAAGCGCTACGCCCAGGGCCATGAGACCGTCTACGGCCTGGTGACCGGCATGGCCACCCTCGCCATCAGTCTGGTGCTGTTCAAATGGTAGGCGCTAGCGGCGCCCACCACCCCAGGCTCAGGCCAGCCGATTCAACGCCTCAGCCAGCTCCGGCGCCAATGGCGCATTGAGCAGATACGGGGTCTTGCCGCCATCCAGCGCGAACTCCAGCGAGGCGGCATGCAGGAACAGGCGTTTGAGCCCGATCTGCTCACGAAAGCGCTTGTTGACGGCAGGATCGCCGTATTTGTCGTCACCTGCGACGGGATGGCCGATATGCTGGGCATGCACGCGGATCTGATGGGTACGGCCGGTCTCGATCCGCACTTCACAATAGGAGTGCCCGCCGCGCCGCTCCAATACCCGGAAATGGCTCAGCGAGGGCTTGCCGATCGGATTGACCTGGACGTGACGTTCACCGCCCTGGCGCAGGCCGACATGCAATGGCGCATCCACGCTCATCACCCCGTCGGGCATGCGCCCGGCCAGCAGAGTCAGGTAACGCTTCTGGATGCCGCCATGGTCTTCCCGCAGCAGCGCCTGCAACTCGACCAGCGCCGAGCGCTTCTTGGCCATGATCAGCAGGCCGGAGGTGTCGCGGTCCAGGCGGTGCACCAGTTCCAGATTCAGGTTCGGCCGCAATACCCGCATCGTCTCGATCGCACCATGGCTGATTCCGCTCCCGCCATGGCTGGCGACTCCGGTCGGCTTGTTGATCACCAGCAACTTGGCGTCTTCAAAGACGATGGCCGCTTCCATCACCTGCAGGAAACTGGCGGGCGGGGGCGTCTTTTCTCCGGCCTCGGCGAGACTGACCGGGGGCACCCGGACCTCGTCCCCCGCCTCCAGTTTGCGCTCGGCCTTGGCCCGGCCACCATTGACCCGCACCTGGCCGCTGCGGACCAGTTTGTAGACCAGGCTGCGCGGAGCACCCTTGAGCTGGCCCAGCAGGAAGTTGTCCAGCCGCTGTCCGGCCCTGTCTTCAGGAACCTTGATCATGCGCACACTGGTTTTGCCCGCAGGCGAGGTGGGGCGGTGTTCGGAGTCAGTCATGAGCCTATTATTCTGTTACACTCGGGGGGCGATATAAGGGATTGATTTCGTTGGAAGTTGGTCAGGGCCAGAAGCCCCGCTTCCCACGAATCCGGCACAGTGCGCGGCCACCGCCCCCGGGGCGGCCATGTTAGCGGCTCGTCGGCGTCTCCGGCCATCGCCAGATGCCCAAAGCATCTGTGCTGGACGAAACATATGTCCCGTGCGACGCCCCCGGCCACGGCCGGATGCAGTCGCCGGCCCTGAAAAACCTAAAAACAAGAAACAGAAGCGCTCCCGCGGCCTGCCGTGGTGTTGCAGCGCTGGAAACCCAAGCCGCCCTACCCGCGCCTGCGCGAATGGGCGGTGACCCGTGTCCAGAGGCGAAACGCCATGGCGTTCCGCGCGGTAGCAGCGCGCGAGGAACGCACAATGAAGCGAATGCTGATCAATGCCACGCAGGCCGAAGAACTGCGCGTGGCCATCGTCGACGGGCAGAACCTGTACGACATCGATATCGAACAGCCATCCAAGGAACAGAAGAAGTCCAACATCTACAAGGGCCGCATCACCCGTCTTGAGCCATCGCTCGAGGCCGCCTTTGTCGAGTACGGCGGTGACCGCCATGGCTTCCTGCCGCTGAAGGAAATCTCCCGCGATTACTTCCAGGCCGGCGTTGACCACAACAAGGCCACCATCAAGGAGCTCCTGCGCGAAGGCCAGGAAATCGTCGTCCAGGTCGACAAGGAAGAGCGTGGCAACAAGGGCGCCGCCCTGACCACCTTCATCTCCCTGGCCGGCCGCTACATGGTGCTGATGCCCAATTCCCCCTCTGCCGGCGGCGTGTCGCGTCGCATCGAGGGTGAAGACCGCGCCGCCCTGAAGGAAGCGCTGGACAAGCTGAACATCCCCGACGACATGGGCGTGATCATCCGCACCGCCGGCGTCGGCCGCGATGCCGAAGAACTGCAGTGGGATCTGGACTATCTGTTGCAGGTCTGGCGCTCCATCGCCGAAGCCGCACTGACCAAGCCGGCCCCGTTCCTGATCTACCAGGAGTCGCGCCTGATCGTGCGCGCCCTGCGTGACTACCTGCGCAGCGACGTCGGCGAGATCCTGGTCGACACCGAAGAGCTGTACGAGACCGCGCGCGACTTCATGCAGCAGGTGATGCCGCAGACCCTGCGCAAGCTCAAGCATTACAAGGATGACATCCCGCTGTTCAACCGCTTCCAGATCGAATCGCAGATCGAGGCGATCTACGAGCGCAACGTGCGCCTGCCGTCCGGCGGCTCGATCGTGGTTGACCAGACCGAGGCGCTGACCGCCATCGACGTCAACTCGGCCCGCTCCACCAAGGGCAGCGACATCGAAGACACCGCCTTCCAGACCAATCTGGAAGCGGCCGAAGAAGTCGCCCGCCAGCTGCGCCTGCGCGACCTGGGCGGCCTGGTGGTCATCGATTTCATCGACATGTCCTCCAGCAAGCACCAGCGCGAAGTCGAAAACCGCCTGCAGAACGCACTGAAATACGACCGCGCCCGCGTCCAGCTGGGCCGCATCTCGCGCTTTGGCCTGATGGAAATGAGCCGCCAGCGCCTGCGTCCGAGCCTGGGCGAGTCCAGCCAGATCGTCTGCCCGCGTTGTGACGGCCAGGGCCGCATGCGCAGCATCGAGTCGCTGTCGCTGTCCATCATCCGCGTGGCCGAAGAGCATGCGATGAAGGAAAACACCGGACAGGTGCTGGTCCAGGCCCCGGTCGAGATCGCCAACTACCTGCTCAATGAAAAGCGCAGCGCGCTGCGCGAGATCGAGCAGCGCCACGATGCCCCGATCGTCATCGTCGCCGACGAGCAGCTGCACACCCCGCACTACGAAGTCACCCGCTTGCGCGACAACGAGCTGGGCGAGGAAAGCGCACGGCCGAGCTATCAGCGCGGCACCCCGCGCAAGCTGCCGGTACATGCCCTGACCAAGGCCCAGCTGAACATCCCGCCGGCACCGGCGGTAACCCAGGTCAAGCACAGCCAGCCGGCTCCGGTCCGTGAAGTGGTCGAGGCAATCCCGGCTCCCGCTCCCGTCGCAGCGCCCGCAGCACCGGTTGCCGGCGGCGTGATGGGCTGGCTCAAGCGCGTGTTCGGTGGCGAGCCGAGCGCTGCCGCGCAGCCGGCCCAGCCACAGCGGCCGGAAGGCGGCCGCGGCAACCGCAATGACCGCAACCAGCGCCGCGAAGGCAATCGTGGCAACGGGGGCGGCAATGGCCAGCCGCAACAGGCCCGCAATGGCAACCGCCGCGATGAACGCAAGGATGATCGGCGCCAGAACGCGACCAGTCCGGCGTCGCAGACGCAGGACAACCTGCAGCCATCGCCATCCAAGCAGCCGCGCAACGAGCAGCCGCAGCAGCCCAAGCAGCCGCGCAACAACGAGCAGCAACCCAAGCAGCCGAAGCAGCCCAAGCCGCAGAAGCAGCCCAGGCCGCAGCAGGAGAGCGACAAGACCACAGCCGCCGCATCCGAGAAGCAGCCCCGTCAGCCGAACGCGGAAGCCGCACGGGCGGGCGCCATCCCGGCCGAGGTCAAGCCCATGCCCGCCCCGCCGGTAGCAGCCGGTGAAGTCGCGGACGCCATGGAAACCGTGGTGCAGGACAAGGCGCCCGTCACGCAGGCACTCAACGCGGCGGTCACCGCCGAAGAGCAGATCGCCATCGCGGCAACGGAAATCGAGAACGGGGGCGAACCCTCCGCCAACAGCGACGAAGGCAATGGTGAAGGCGGCAGCCGTCGCCGCCGCGGTCGCCGCGGTGGCCGCCGCCGCCGTCGCGGAGGGGCTGACGCCGCGGGCAACACCGATATCACCGGTACGGACGACGACAACGCGGATGCACTGGATGACAGCGAACTCGATGCCGTCCATACCGCAGCCCAGCCGAGCAGCCAGCAGCCGGAGTTCGACTTTGACGATGAGCCGGCCGCTGCTGCACCGCAGGCACCCGTGGTGAAGGCCGAAAAGCCGGCCGCACCGGCGCCGGTTGCAACCACCGCTGTTGCTGCCGCGGCCGCCCCGGTGGAGATCACCCCGCAGGCCACGGCTACCGCCGAGGTGGAAGCCGCAGCGCCGCAGCCAACCGTGGCGGAGCCGGAAACCGCCATCGTTGCCGCACCCGCCGTCAGCGCACCGGCCGACGCAGCGCCTCCGGCTGCTCCGGCGGCGTCCGCCCCTCCGGCGGAGGTGGTCACAGAAGTGGTCGTCGAGGCCCCGGCAGTCACATCCGCACCGGCTGCAGTGCAACCGGAGAATGGGCAACTGTTCACCGCGCAGGAACCGGCTCCTGCGACTGAAGCCCCGGTCGAGCAGGCCGTCATCAGGACCGCGCAGGAAGTTGCTCCGGCACCCTCGCCGGCCGCAGCTGAACCGGCGGTCGTGACGGCGACGGAAGAAGCCAACACGGAGAAGGAAGAGGACCAGGCACCGCGCAACGCCTGATCCACGCGCCTGATATGGAAAACAGAAAAGCGGCCCATGAGGCCGCTTTTCTGTTTTCAAGGCTGCGCGCCCTTCCCCGGCGCGCGTCAGGCGGGCGCCTGCGGCAGACGGGTCAACACACGTTCCTTGCAGGATCCACGATGCCGTACTGGGCCGCCAGACGTGCCAAGGCGATGTTGTCTTGCACCTTGATCTTTTCGAACATCCGCGTCTTGTGCGTGTTCACCGTCTTCGCACTCAAGCTCAACCGGCGCGCGATCTCCTCCTGGCGGTAGCCCTGGATCAGCAACAGGGCAACTTCCATCTCCCGTCGCGACAGCTCATCGAACGGCGAGCCCGGTCCGATTTTCGCCAGCGCCAGATTCTGCGCGATGCTGTTGGCCAGGTAGCGACGGCCCAGCGCAACATCGCGGATCGCCTTGACCAGCTCCTGCGCATCACCGCCCTTGCCAACATAGCCCGATGCACCGGCCTCCATCAGCCGCTGTGGCATCGGCCCGTCTTCCAGCACCGATACGATGATGACCCGCGTGCCATGCTTGCCCTTGATGATGCGCTCGGTGATTTCCAATCCACTCAACCCCGGCAGGTGTAGATCACACAACACCACATCGGGCTTGAGCTGCCGGATCTGCGGCAAGGCCAGCTCACCACTCTCGGCCTCACCCACCACCTCAATATCGGCCTGCCCGCCCAGAATCATCTTGATGCCGGTGCGTACCAGGGCATGGTCGTCAATCAAAAAAACTCGGACAGTCATTGCAGGATTCCCCGAAGACGAACCAACAGATTGAGCCCAGCCACGCCTTGCAGTGCGTGCAGCGGTTGATGGCATTCCCCTCATCAACCCCGGTGGTGGGCCCTGCGCATTATCGACCAGAATCGGCGACGCCGGAGTTTTTCAGGTACCGACGGGTGCCTGTTCGCCGGAGCCAACCCCACAACAGCTGCAGCAGCCGCGCCACTCTGAGCTGTCAGCTGGCCACCAGCCATAAGGGCATTGCCCGCTGTCCACTAGGAATTTCCTGATACGACAATCGTCAGGCAGGCAAAGTGTGACGGCGTCGAAACATCAGCAGATACACGCCCAGCACCCATACCAGGGCCGCACACCAGCCGCCCAGAATGTCGGACGGAAAATGCACGCCCAGATAGATGCGTGACAGACCAACCAGCACGACGAACAGCAGCGCCCAAACCACTACCGGCCAGCGCCAGCGCGTGGGCCATGCCAGCAGCACCACCGTCAACGCCAGCGTCATCGACCCCATTGCATGGCCACTGGGAAAGCTGAAGGTACTTTCCGGCGCAATGGACTCCCACAGAGTCGGACGCTCCCGCTGGAAAATCTGCTTGCTGCCCACATTCAACAGCGCGGATCCCACGAATGCCGTTGCCGCGAATGCCGCTTTCCGCCAGCGCCGCGCCAGCATCAGCGTCCCGACAATCAGCACGTCAAGCGGAATGACACCCCATTGGTAACCCAGCTTGGACATCACCACGAAAAAGTCGTTCAACGCCGGAGAGGCCAGCGCCTTCATCCGCAGCAGCACGGCATGGTCGACATGGAGGGCCTCGGCCTCGTGGATCTCGTCGGCCAGGGCGACAAAACCGGCCAGCGGCAGCAGTACACCGGCAAACAGCAGTACCAGCCGCCACGCATTGTGCCCAAACCAGCGCCGCAGGCCGGCCGCCTCGCTCCGGGAATCAGCCGGAGCTTCGTGCATATCGGGTTTCAACGTAGTCGTCGATCAGTGCAACAAAGTCCTGGGCGATGTTCTCGCCTCGCAGCGTCACCTTCTTCTCGCCGTCGACAAACACCGGCGCGGCCGGAGTCTCGCCGGTACCTGGCAGTGAAATACCGATGTTGGCGTGCCGGGATTCGCCCGGACCGTTGACGATGCAACCCATCACCGCCAGCGTCATGTTCTCCGCACCCGGATGACTGACGCGCCATACCGGCATCTTCTCGCGCACGTGGTTCTGCACCACCTTGGCCAGCTCCTGGAAGAACTCGGAGGTGGTACGGCCACAGCCCGGACAGGCCGTGACCATTGGCGTGAACGCGCGCTGCCCGGTGGTCTGCAGCAGCTCCTGCGCAACGATGACTTCCTGCGTGCGCGACTGGCCCGGTTCGGGGGTGAGCGAGATACGGATGGTGTCGCCGATCCCTTCCTGCAGCAGAACCGCCAACGCCGCCGACGAGGCGACGATACCCTTGCTGCCGATGCCGGCTTCGGTGAGCCCCAGATGCAGGGCGAAATCGGAGCGGTTGGCCAAGTCACGGTAGACCGCGATCAGTTCCTGCACGCCGCTGACCTTGGCCGACAACACGATGCGGTCACGTGGCAGACCCAGCTCGACGGCGGTTTCGGCCGAATCGATTGCCGAGCGGATCAGCGCCTCGCGCAGCACGCGGCCGGCATCCCACGGTTGCGCACGCTGGCTGTTCTCGTCCATCAGCCTGGCCGCCAGCGACTGGTCCAGCGAGCCCCAGTTGGCGCCGATGCGTACCGGCTTGTCGTACTTGATGGCGAATTCGATCAGCTGCGCGAACTGGGTGTCCTTCTTCTTGCCGAAGCCGACGTTCCCCGGATTGATGCGGTACTTGGCCAACGCCTCGGCGCAGGCCGGTTCGTTGCCCAGCAGCTGATGGCCGTTGTAGTGGAAGTCACCGATCAGCGGCACATCGATGCCCATCATCGCCAGTTTATCGACGATGCGCGGAATGGCGGCCGCGGATTCGGGATTGTTGACAGTCAGGCGCACCATTTCCGAACCGGCCCGCCACAACTCGGCGACCTGCTTCACGCTGGCGGCCACATCGGCGGTGTCGGTGTTGGTCATCGACTGCACAACCACGGGGTGGCCGCCCCCTACTTTCACCCCGCCGATATTCACTGACTGGGTTATGCGGCGGGGCCACGCGGTAGCGTCGGTGGGCGGAGTCGGTCGGGTCACGGCGTCATGCATGCGGCCATTTTAGCGCGCCTGGCCATCGTCGGGCATGAACCTTGCGGTGGGCTTTATCCGCCTCGACAGCATACGATTGACCAATGAACACCCGCGACACTTCTTTCCTGCGCACCCTGTGCAGTCTGCGCTGGCTGGCCACTGCCGGCCAGGCCGCCACCATCCTCGTCGCCACCTGGCTGCTGGGGCTGGAGCTGCCACAACTGCCGCTGTGGGCCGGTGTCTTCGTGCTGGCCCTGTTCAACCTGTACGTGCAACTGCGCGTACATGACAGCGATGTGGCACCGGCCACGGCGTTTGGCCACATTCTGGTCGATGTCACGGTACTGACGTGGATGGTGGGCTGGAGCGGCGGCATCAGCAATCCGTTCGGCTCCCTGTTCCTGATCCTGATCGCACTGGCGGCGCTGGCCCTGCCGCTGCGCTGGACCCACGCGGTAGCCGCCGCCTGCGTGGGTGGTTATGCGCTCAGTGCGGCATTCGGCCTGCCGCTGCAAGGCGGCCATTTCGATTCGATGAGCCTGCATCTTTGGGGCGCGGCAGCCAACTTCCTGCTCTCCAGCGTCGTGGTGCTGGTGTTCTCCACCCGTCTGGCCGCGGCGTTGCGCGAACGCGAGAACCAGCTGGCGCTGCTGCGCGAGCGCTTCGTACGCAACGAAGGCATCGTCGCCCTGGCCACCCACGCCGCCTCGGTGGCGCACGAACTCAACACCCCGCTGGCGACCATGACACTGCTGACCGACGATATCGCCGAGCAATGCGCCGACGATCCGGAGATGCGCGAGGACCTGGAAACCCTGCGCGAGCTGCTGGTGCAATGCCGGGAGCGCGTCCTGGCGCTGGCGGCTCCCGCCGAAGGCGTACGTCGCCGCCGCAGCGTGGCATCCATCGGCAGCGTGCTTGAACAATGGCGCCTGGTACGCCCGACCATCCAGCTGCGACGCAATCCCGATGCGCCCTTGCAGCTGAAGCTGGACCCCGGCGTGGGCCACCTGCTGCAGGTACTGTTGAACAATGCCGCTGATGCCGGCGAAGGCGCAGGACGCCCGCAAGTCGACCTGGATCTGCAGGTAAGGGACGGCCAGCTCTACGGCGAAGTGCGCGACTATGGCCCCGGCTTCAATGCCGACGCCGCCGCGCTGCCCGGCACCCTGTTCAACAGCGGCAAAACCGACGGCATGGGGGTCGGCCTGGCGCTGTCCCATGCCACCATTGAACGCCTGCATGGCGAGTTGTGGCTGCGTCCTGCCGAGGGCCAAGGAGCGCGCGTCGGCTTCCGCCTGCCGCTGGACAATGCCGAGGTAAATACATGAACACCCCTGTGACCCACGGCCTGCTGGTCGACGATGATCCGCTCTATCTGCGCACTTTGCAGCGCACCCTGGCCCGGCGCGACATCGAAACAATCACCGCCACCGATATCGACAGCGCACTGCAACTGGCCACCCAGGCGCCCCCCGCGTTTGCGCTGATCGACCTCAAGCTTGGCACCGAATCCGGACTCAACCTGATCCAGCCCTTGCACGAGCTGCGCCAGGACATGCGCATTCTGCTGGTGACCGGCTATGCCTCGATCGCGACCGCGGTCGAAGCGATCAAGCTGGGTGCCGATGACTATCTGCCCAAGCCGGCCACGGTGCAGATGATCCTGCGCGCGCTCGGCGAGGACGACGAGGCGGGCGACGAGCCCGAAGAAGTCGAGCCACCCGATGCGATGACGCCGATCAGCCGCCTGCAGTGGGAGCACATCCAGCAGGCGCTGCATGAGACCGGTGGCAATGTCTCGGCCGCTGCACGCCTGCTGGGCATGCACCGGCGCTCGCTGCAGCGCAAGCTGACCAAGCGCCCCAGCCCTGAGCGCGATCCCAACCGCTGAACGGGAAACGCCGCGCATCGCTGCACGGCGTTTCTGATCACACGCTGCTGCAGCGTGCGGCTCAGCGCAGACGGGCCAGCACTTCGCGGGTCATCGGATCGGCAATATCCACCACCTCACCCTGCAATGCCGGCAACAGCTGGCTGGCCAGCTGCTTGCCCAGCTCCACACCGAACTGGTCAAAAGCATTGATGTCCCAGATCAGCGACTGCACATATACCGCGTGCTCGTACATCGCGATCAGTGCGCCGAGTGCCTGCGGGGTCAGCGCATCGAGCAGAATCAGGGTGCTCGGACGGCCGCCCGGGTACTGGCGGTGCGGGTCTTCGCTGTCCTGGCCGTTGGCCAGCGCCTCGGTCTGCGCCAGCAGATTGGCCAGCAGCGCCTGGTGGTTGATCGCGTAGGGATTATCGCTGCGCACACAGCCGATGAAATCGGCCGGCACGATGCTGGTGCCCTGATGCAGCGCCTGGAAGAAGCTGTGCTGCACGTCGGTGCCGGCACCGCCCCACCATACGGGCACCGTGTCGCCATCGACCGGACTGCCGTCGAGCTTGACCCGCTTGCCGAGGCTTTCCATCACCAGCTGCTGCAGATAGGACGGCAGCAGCGCCAGCCGCTGGTCGTAGGTCATCACCGCATGCGTGGCGTAGCCGAGCACGTTGCGGTTCCAGATATCGGTCAGTGCGTGCAGCACCGGCAGATTGCACTCCAGTGGCGCGCTGGCCGCATGCACATCCATTTCCGCAGCACCGGCCAGCAACTGGCCGAAGCGTTCGAAACCGATCGCCAGTGCGATCGGAACACCGACCGCCGACCACAGCGAGTAACGTCCGCCCACCCAGTCCCACATCGGCAACACACGCTCGGCGGCGATGTCGAAGGCCTTGGCGGCGCGCTCGGGATTGGCACTGACCGCGTACAGGCGCTCGCTGCCGCCCAGCCAGTCATGCAGGATCTTGCCGTTGAGCAGGGTTTCCTGGGTACCGAAGGTCTTGGAAATCAGGATGCCGGCCGTGGTCGCAGGATCCAGTGTGGCCAACGTGCGCTGCATGGCGGCGCCGTCCACATTGGAAACGAAATGCACGCGGAAACGCGCACCCGCCGCCGGACGCAGGGCATCGGCCACCAGTCGCGGGCCCAGATCGGACCCACCGATGCCGACACTGACGATGTCGGTGACGTTGCTGGCTTCCAGCTGCCGGATCAACGCCCCCATCCGCTGCTGCACGGCGGCCGCCTCGGCATGCGCGGCAACCGCGGCCGGCGCGGTGCTGGCATCGCCGCGCAGCGCGCTGTGCAGCACCGCGCGGTCTTCGGTGATGTTGATCCGCTCACCGCCAAACAGCCGCTGGAAACCGCCGGCGACATCGCGCGCGGCGGCCAGCTCCAGCAGCGCCCGCAGCGCGGCCTGATCGTACTTCTGCCGCGCGAAATTCACGTACAACGGACCGACCTTGAGCGCCAGGTTTTTCACCCGATCCGGCTCGGCAGCCAGCAGTGAAGGGATACCCGTGCCCTGCAAACGCTGGGCATGGGCGTGCAATACGTCGAATCCGTTGTTCTTGGTCATGCGGCCTGTGTGGGGATGCTGTCGTTGGTGTGGGAAATACGGTTGTCGCCGTCAACGTAGACCAGCTTGGGCTTGAAGCTGTCGGCTTCTGCTTCGCTCAGGCTGGCGAAGGCGGCGATGATGATGATGTCGCCCACCTGCACGTGGCGCGCGGCGCCGCCGTTGAGCGAGATCACGCCGCTGCCAGCTTCGGCACGCAGCGCATAGGTGGAAAAACGCGCACCGTTGGTGACATCCCAGATGTGCACCTGTTCAAACTCGCGGATACCGCTGGCCTGCAGCAGGTTGTCATCAATGGCGATGGAGCCCTCGTAGTTCAGCTCCGAATGGGTGACGGTGGCACGGTGGATCTTGGTTTTGAGCAGGGAGAGATGCATGGCAATGCCGAAACTGCGTATGAAAACGCGCAGTCTAGCACCGGCACAAGGCCCTGCCCGCACTGCAGCATGACCTTTCCCGCGCGCCGGCCCCGGATATGCCGATGGCGCCACCAGGGCGCCATCGGCAGTCATTTCATGAACCGGACGCGGACAGATAAAGTCCCATCGCCCCGCATTCAGAACTCTATGTTGTCGATCAGCCGGGTGGTGCCGAGCTTGGCCGCCACCAGCGCCACGCGCCGGCCTTCGTTGCTGTCACCCGGCTCGGACAGGTCCGGCATCCGCACCACTGCATAATCAACCCGATAGCCTGCGGCTTGCAGCTGCGCGGCCGCGTCCGCCTCCACCGTGGCGCGGTCGGCACCTGCCAGATAGGCATCGCGCATCGCCAGCAACACCGTGCGGATCACGGTCGCCTGCGGGCGCACATCGGCGGTGAGGTACTGATTGCGCGAGCTCATCGCCAAGCCATCGGCCTCGCGCACGATCTGCCCGCCGAGGATCTCGATCGGGAAGGCCAGATCGACCACCATCTGCCGGATCACCGCCAGCTGCTGGTAATCCTTGCGGCCAAATGCCGCCACATCCGGCTGCACCTGGTTGAACAGTCGCGTGACTACCGTGCAGACGCCATCGAAGTGACCGGGACGATGGGCCCCTTCCAGCAACGAGCTGACACCCGGCACATGCACACTGGCAGCCAGCTCAACGCCAAACGGGTACATCGATTCGACCGTCGGCAGCCACAACACGTCACAACCGGCCTGCTCCAGGCCACTGGTGTCGGCTTCCGGGGTGCGCGGATAGCGGGTGAAGTCCTCGTTCGGGCCGAACTGGGTCGGATTGACGAACACACTGGAAACCACGCGATCGGCATGCTGGCGCGCCAGCTCCACCAGCGAATAGTGGCCGGCGTGCAGGTTGCCCATGGTGGGCACCAGCGCGACGCGCAGACCCTGGCGCTTCCAGCCGGTGACAATGGCACGCAGCCGGGATAGTTCGGTAACGGTTTCAATCATGATGCGTAGGCGTGTTCTGCGTCAGGGAAGGTACCGGCGCGGACCGCGTCGGCATAGGCAAGGACGGCACCGGCCACCGACCCGCCCTCGGCAAGGAAATCCTTGACGAACTTGGGGCGTCGATGACCGCTGTCCAGGCCGAGGAAATCATGCAGCACCAGCACCTGCCCGTCGCACTCGGGGCCGGCACCGATACCGATGGTGGGAATGGCGGTCTCGGCGGTGACACGCCCGGCCAGCGGCGTTGGTACACATTCGAGCACCAGCAAGCTGGCGCCCGCCTCGGCCACGGCCTTGGCATCGTCCAGCAGCTGCTGGGCGGCATCGCCCCGGCCCTGCACACGGTAGCCCCCCAGGCGCAGCACCGATTGCGGGGTCAGCCCCAGGTGCGAACACACCGGAATCTCACGCTCGACCAGGTGGCGGATGATGTCCAGCTTGAAGCCGGCACCTTCGATCTTGACCATCTCGGCGCCGGCCTTGAGCAGCTGCAGCGATGCCTCCAGCGCCCGCTCCGGCGTGGCATCGGCGCCGAAGGGCAGATCAGACACCAGCAGCGCACGTTGCAGCACGCTGGCGACCGCGCGGGTGTGATAGACCACGTCTTCCACACTGACCGGCAAGGTGGAGTCATGCCCCTGCACCACCATGCCGAGCGAATCACCCACCAGGATCAGGTCAACGCCGTTGGCGTCAAACGAACGGGCAAAGCCGGCGTCGTAGGCGGTCAACATCACCAGCTTCTGGCCATTTCGCTTGGCCTCGGCCAGCGCGGGAACGGTCCAGGGCTTGCTGTCTGCGTGAATGCTCATGAATTGATAACGGTTGGCGATAAGCCACGCATTATCCCCCTATCGGATCGATACCGCAGGTTTTCACGCCAGCCAGCACGTCACGCACCGTTCCATGCCCGGGGATCCAGGCCTCTGGCGCGACATCGGCCAAGGGCAGCAACGCGAACGCGCGCTCGTGCAGGTGGGGATGGGGCACCTGCAGACGCGGCAGCTGCACGACGCTGTCGGCATAGAGCAGCAGGTCCAGATCCAGTGTCCGCGGCCCCCAGCGTTCATCCGGCAGTCTTATACGACCGAACTGCTGCTCGATGGCCAACAGGTGATCCAGCAGCTGCAGCGGAGCCAGTGTTGTTTCCAGCGCTGCCGCCGCATTGATGAAAGGCGGCTGCGCCTCATTGCCCCACGCCGGCGTGCGATACAGGCGGGAGCTGCCCAGCAGCCGCGCCTGCGGCAAGCGTGCCAGCGCCTGCAGCGCGGCGCGCACCGTGGCGCAGGCATCGCCAAGATTCGCCCCCAGCCCAACGCAGGCCAGCACCATCGCGGCTACTCGCCCGAGGCGGCCGGAGCCCCGGACCGGCGACGGCGACGGCGGCGACGCGGTGCATCCCCCTCTGCCAGCACCTCGCTATTCATTTCATCAAGCGAAGACTCGAGCTGCCGCCCGGACTGCTGTTGCGCTTCGCGCCAGAACGCGATGTCTTCAGCATGCTCGGTCGAGGCGACGCCACGCAACATCAGGAAATCAAATGCCGCACGGAAGCGCGGATGGGTCAGCGTACGGAACACCCGCTTGCGCTGACGCGAGCTGAAGCGCGATTGCAGCAGCCAGATTTCCTGCATCGGCAGCGAGAACCGGCGCGGCAACGCGATGGTGGTGAGCTGGTGCAGCGTCACCCGGTCTGCCGCGCGGCGCTGCGCCTCCTCCATCGCCACACCCTGCTTCTGCAGCGCCATCAAGGAACGGCAGAACGCGGGCCACAGCAGCAACGCGAACAGGAATGCCGGCGACACAGGCTCGTCATTGGCCACCCGCTCGTCGGTATTGCGCAGCCCTTCGATCAGGATGCTGCGCAAGGCGCCGGTGCGGTTGCTCTTGAGCGCTGCGGCGCTTTCCGGGAACAGCACCGCCAGCAGGCCGTAGCGCTCCAGCCCCTCGAAACCGGCAACGCCATGCCCGGAAAGGAACAGTTTGAGCACTTCCTCGAACAGCCGCGCCGGTGCCGCCTCACCCAGCAGGTTGGCCAGACGCGGAATCGGCTCGGCCGTGGCCTCGTCGATCGTAAAATCCAGCTTGGCCGCCAGCCGTACCGCGCGCAGCATGCGCACCGGATCCTCGCGATAGCGCTGCTCCGGATCGCCGATCAGCTTCATCGTGCGCGCCTGCACATCCTCGAACCCGCCGGTGTAATCGCGCACCGAGAAATCCTCGATCGCGTAATACAGCGCATTGCAGGTGAAATCGCGGCGCAACGCATCGTCTTCGATCGTGCCGTAGACGTTGTCGCGCACCAGCATGCCGTTCTCGACCTCGCGATCACCACTGCCATCGTCGGTGTTGGCGCGAAACGTGGCCACCTCGATGATTTCGCGCCCGAACACCACATGGGCCAAGCGGAAACGGCGGCCGATCAGGCGGCAATTGCGGAAGAGCTGCTTGATCTGCTCGGGCGTGGCGTCGGTGGCCACGTCGAAATCCTTGGGACGACCGTCCACCAGAAGATCTCGGACCGCACCACCGACCAGATAGGCGGCGAAACCGGCCTCGCGCAGACGGTAGAGCACACGCAATGCATTGGGACTGATGTCCTTGCGCGAGATGGTGTGCTGGTCGCGGGGAATGGTGCGCAGCGTGAACGGCTTTGTAACTGTGGAATTGATGTTGGCGCTTCCAGTTGGGTTTGCGGGATTGCCGAGCGGCAACCAGATGCATATACTAGCGCGCTCGCCGGACGCGACCAATACGCTCCCTTCGTCTAGTGGTTAGGACGTGGCCCTCTCAAGGCTAAAACAGGGGTTCGAGTCCCCTAGGGAGCGCCACGCGCCCGGCAGATCCACGCAAAACCCCGCTTATGCGGGGTTTTGCGTTTACAGGCCCGACGATCACATCGCCGGTGATGGAGTGCCGCACCGGCATGGGCGATGCGGAGCGGAGAAGCACGCGCCCTCAGCGCACATCCGCGCGCCTCACCGTCCGACCGGCCATACGACACCCTCGCCTCTTCATCCCTTGGCGGACAGCCCCATCACACCGGGGCGCCGGCTGCCGGCGCGCGCCCGGCGGCGAATCGCAGACCACCACGTCGGCGGCCACGCGCATAAAAGAAAGCGCTCAAACGCTCCGAGAGTCCCCGCCCCAAATGAGAACAAGTGCGCCCCAGCACAGCATCGTGCACTAGAATATGGCGGCTAATCGCCGGACCCTGCCATGCCCTTCGTCGTTACTGAAAACTGCATCAAGTGCAAACACACAGACTGCGTTGAAGTCTGCCCCGTGGACTGTTTCCACGAGGGCCCGAACTTCCTGGTCATCGACCCGGATGAGTGCATCGACTGCACGCTGTGCGAACCCGAATGCCCGGTCAACGCCATTTTCCCGGAAGACGACGTGCCAGCCGGTCAGGAAGGCTTTGTCGCCCTGAACGCCGAACTGGCCAAGGCGTGGCCGGTGCTGACCGTGCGCAAGGATCCGCCGGCTGATGCCGCCGAATGGGATGGCAAGCCCGACAAACTCAAGCTGCTGGAACGCTGAGCATCGCCAGCGGCAGCACAATGAAAACGGGCGCCGATGGCGCCCGTTTTGCTTTCAACTTGGCAATACGGGTTCAACCGCCCAGCTGCGCCTTCAAGGTGGCGATCAACTTCAGCGCGGCCGCATCGGTGGCCGGCAAGCCACGCGGATCCACCGCCGAAACGTAGACGCCCGCATCGACGGCCACCACGCGCACCAGGAAGTTGCTGCCTTCGTAGGCCACGTCGTAGGAACCCAGCAGCTGCGCACGGCTGGCGATAGTCACGCCCTCGATCGCCGCAAGGGCATCGCCCACCTTGCCGAAAACGTCGTCGCGACCACCACTGACAGTGAAACCGCTCTGCGAGGCGGCCACCGTTGCCGCCGAAGCCGCGGCCGGCTTGGCTGCCGACGCCAATGCCGGAACTGGCGCCGCACCGGCGGTGTTGGGCAGGGTCAGATCGGGCGGCACTTCCAGCGGACGGGCTTCCGGCGCCAGGGCGTAGTCACCTCGCGCCCCGCGCTTGAAGCAGCCGGTGGCGGCAACGGTGGTGACAACGGCAAGCAGCGCCAAAGAAAGCACGCGGAAGGTGGAGGTTTGACGCATGGTGTATCTCCTGGTTCAGGCCACTGCAGTTCAGTGGCTGGATAGTTCTTCCAACGCACCGATATCGGCGGCCAGATGATCGGCGGCAGCGTGGTACGCGGCGGAAAGCGGCAACAGTGGCAGACGCAGGCCGTGGCCGATACCGGCGCGCTGCAACAGCGCCTTCACCGGAATCGGATTGGATTCGACACCACAGAAGTCATGGTACGGCTGCAAGCGGGCATCCCACGCCTCGGCGGCAGCGGCATCGCCGGCACGGGCCAGATCACACAGGACCCGGTATGCGCCCGGCAACGCATTTGAGCCGACCGAAATCAGACCATCGGCGCCGGCGAGCATGGAACGCGCTGCGGTGGCGTCATCGCCACTGAGCAGGGTGAAGCTGTCGCTGCGAAGCTCCAGCAACGCCTTCAGGCGCGACACGTCACTGACGGCCTCCTTGATCGCGACGACATTGGGGTGCGCCGCCAGCTCCGCCACGGTTTCGGGCAATAGATCGCAGCCCGTGCGGCCGGGCACGTTGTACAGTACGACCGGCAATCCGCCCTGCTCAGCCACGGCCAGATAGTGCTGGCGCAGCCCTTCCTGGGTGGGGCGCACATAAGGCGGCGTCACCACCAGTGCGTGGGTAGCGCCGGCACGCGCGGCACGCCGGGTGATATCGATGGTCTTCGCGGTACCAGAAACCCCGGTCCCGGCCAGCACCGGCATCCTCCCACCGACAGCGGCCACGGCCGAGCGCAGCAGGGTTTCATACTCTTCGTCGGAGAGCGTGGATGCCTCACCGGTGGAGCCGGCCACCACCACACCGTGAACACCTGCCTGCAGCTGCATCGCCAGCAGGCGCTGCCAGCCTTCCGGGTCGAGTGCGCCGTCAGCCCGGAACGGGGTGGCAAGCGCGGTGATAAGTCCTGAAATTGACAAGGGAACCGGTGCTCTTTGTGGGGGTAAAGAGGCCTGCCGGCGGGCAGGTTCGTGACCGAAAGCATGTTACTTGCCGGTCGAAAGGGGGGGCAAGTATGCTGGAGGCCAGTAAACGGACCGCCGCCGGCACCGTTCAGCCTCTCACGCATTACCGGAACCACCTTGACCGACACCACTCCGCGGCCGTTGCCGACCGAAAACCACCTCCTGATCAACGCCTATACGACGCATCCGGAGTCTCCCCTGCTGTCCGTTACCCGGCGCATCGCCGACAGTGGCTGCAACCTGGTCGATGCCCGCCTGTCCACGGTCGGGCGTGATGTCTCGGTGACCACGCTGGCGACCGGCTCCTGGGACGCGGTCGCCAAACTCGAAGCCATGCTGACCCGGCTTGAGCGCGAAGAAAGCATGAAGCTGGTCTGGTACCGCACCGAGGCCAAGCAGGTCCAGTCCAATCTGCTGCCGTATATCGTCGAGGTCATCGCCGCCGACAAGCCGGGCATCCTGTTCCAGCTGGCCGATTTCTTCGACCGCCAGGGCATCACCATCGAGAACCTGCAGAGCACACGCTACCAGGCCATGCAGACCGGTGCGGAGATGTTCTCCGCGCAGATCACCATCGGCGTGCCGGCGAACATGCATATCGCCGCGCTGCGCGATGACTTCCTTGAGTTCTGCGACCACCTCAACCTGGACGCGATCATGGATCCGATGAAGTTCTGACCCATTCGCGCGCCCGTCACAGGTGCGCGGCGTTTCATGCAATTGCAATCGAATCACCCCAGGCTCCGGAAAGGATCTGATGAACATCGGCGATACCCTGGACAGCATCACCCTCGATCTTCCGCTGGCACTGTCCGGCGGCACGACCACCACTCTGCGCGAGCAGTGCGGCCACTGGCTGGTGCTGTACTTCTACCCGAAGGACAGTACCCCGGGCTGCACTACCGAAGGCCTTGATTTCAACGCCCTGCTGCCCCAGTTCAAGCAGGCCGGCGCCCGTGTATTCGGCGTCTCGCGCGACTCGGTGAAGTCACACGACAACTTCTGCGCCAAGCAGGGATTCGATTTCCCGCTGATCAGCGACAGCGATGAAGCGCTGTGCAGCGCCTTCGACGTGATCAGGATGAAGAACATGTACGGCAAGCAGGTGCGCGGGATCGAACGCAGCACCTTCCTGATCTCGCCCGACAGCACGCTGGTGCAGGAATGGCGCAAGGTCAAGGTCGCCGGCCATGCCGATGCCGTACTTGAAGCCCTGAAGGCCGCCCCGAGCAAGTGAGCCACCTGCCGTCCCC